>CAZCJY010000054.1:9067-13272 GCA_964498975.1 uncultured Methylocystis sp. | reverse complement strand
ATCCGCCCATGGTGATCATCGATTCAAGACGGCCCAGCGCTTCGCGCGGCGAGTTCGCATGCAATGTTCCCATTGAGCCGTCGTGGCCCGTGTTCATCGCCTGCAGCAGATCGAAGGCCTCCGGTCCGCGCACTTCGCCGACGATGATCCGTTCCGGGCGCATACGCAGACAATTCTTGACGAGATCGCGCATGGTCACGGCGCCGTGACCCTCGAGATTGGGCGGGCGCGTCTCGAGACGCACGACATGCGGCTGTTGGAGTTGCAGCTCGGCGGCGTCCTCGCAGGTGATGACGCGCTCATCGCCGTCGATATAATTCGTCATGCAATTGAGAAGCGTGGTTTTTCCGGAGCCCGTGCCGCCCGAGATCAGCACGTTGCAGCGCACGCGGCCGATGATCTTCAGGACTTCGCCGCCAGCCGGCGAGATGGAGCCGAAACGCATCAATTGATCGAGGGTCAGCTTGTCTTTCTTGAACTTTCGAATCGTCAAGGCCGGTCCGTCGATGGCGAGCGGCGGCGCGATGACGTTGACGCGGGAGCCGTCAAGCAGGCGCGCATCGCAGATGGGCGAGGATTCGTCGACGCGACGGCCGACTTGCGACACGATCCGCTGACAGATGTTCATCAGCTGCGAATTATCGCGAAAGCGAATATTGGTGAGCTGAATCTTGCCGCCAACTTCGATATAGGTCTTGACCGCGCCATTGACCATGATGTCGGCGATGTCGTCGCGCGCCAGCAGAGGTTCGAGCGGCCCATAGCCGAGAACGTCGTTGCATATGTCGTCGAGCAGCTCCTCTTGCTCGGCGATCGACATCACGACATTCTTGATCGCGATGATCTCGTTGACGATGTCGCGGATTTCCTCGCGCGCGTTCTCCGGATCAAGCTTGGAGAGCTGCGCCAGATCGATCGCCTCGATCAGCGCGCCGAAGATGACGCTCTTCGTGATGTAATATTCTTCCGATTTCTTTTGCTCGGGCGCGGCCGGCGGCGCCGCCCTGACGGGCTCGGAAGCCGGCGACGGCGACAGACTTGGCAATTGCGGCTTGACAACGGAAGGTTCGGACTGGGCGCCCGCGCGCGGGCGCGCAGCAGCTTCGCCGACATTCGTACGCTTTCCGAACATTGCCGATAATCCTTACATCATGCCAATTCGGGTCACGCGCTCAACTCGCTTTCTTGCGAGAAAAGCGCTCCAGCAACGGCTTGAGAAGCGTCTTCTTGGCGCGGCGAACCGCCCCACGTCCCATCACCGAACGCGCCACGTCGTCGAGCGTTTCGACGATCTTGGCGCCGGCTTCGACTTCCGCCAGCATCTGGCCGTTATTCGCGGCCGTGCCGAAGAGCTTCGGCTCGAAGGGAATGATGGCGACCGGCTGCACCTCTATCGCCTTGGCGAATTCCACGACGGATATTTCCGGGCGCCGCGGAACGCCGACATTGTTGAGGATGACGCGCGGCGGACGGTCATTGACGCGCGCCGCGCGCAAAGCGTCGATCAACGTCTTGGCGTTGCGCAGATTGGCGAGATCGGGAGAAGCGACGATGACGACCTCATCGGCGGCGACCAGCACGCGACGCGTCCAGGCGCTCCACTGATGCGGCACGTCGAGCACGGCGCAGGGAGTCGTCGAGCGCAAAATGTCGAGCGTGGCGTCGAAGGCCTGCTCGGGGAGATCGTAGAGCCGGTCGATCGTCGCCGGCGCCGCGAGAATGCTGAGCGTATCGCTGCATTTCGACAGCAGACGGTCGACGAAATTCGTATCAAGGCGATCGGGCGAAAAGACCGCGTCTGCGACACCCTGGGGCGGATCCTGATTGAAATCGAGACCCGTCGTTCCGAAGGGAAGATCGAGGTCGACGATCACCGTCTGACAATGCAGCATGCGCGAGATCGACCAAGCGAGATTATGCGCGATGCTCGAGGCGCCGACGCCGCCCTTGGCGCCGACGACGGCGATCAGGCGGCCCAAAGCATCCGCGCTGGCGGCGTTGTAGAGATGCGACACATGGCCGATGAAGCTCAGAATATTGAGCGGCGCCACCACATAGTCGCTGACGCCGCGCGAGGTCAGCTCGCGATAGAGAGCGATGTCGTTCTCATGGCCGACGACCATCACCTTGGTGCCGGCGTCGCAGAATTCGGCCAGGTTCTCCAGTTGCTCGATCAGAGTCGCGCGGTCGGAGAATGTCTCAAGCACGATCAGATTTGGCGTCGGCGAGGAGCGAAACGCCTCGATCGCGGCAAGGACGCCGCCCATATGAACCTTCACATGGGCTTTGCTCATGCGGCGGTCTTCCGCCGCGCTTTCGACGACCTGTGCGACGTCTGGCGATTCGCAGAAGGCCTGTATCGAGACGCGCGGGATCGGCGCAATCTGCGTCGCGTGCTCGTTCGACATCGGCTGACGATCAGGAAATGCATCCACCATTACTGCAAGCCTCCCACCGAACTGATCGACGTCGGCTTAAGCCGCCACAGAGTCGTCGGGTCTTCGCCGCGACGAAGCCTGTTGATGCCGCGCAGGCGCATCTCGATGTCGCTCGGCGTTTCGCCGCGCGGCTCCACAAGATCGCGCGGATCGGCGATCTGCGCGGAAAGCGTCGCCTGAGTCGCACAGCCGAAATTCCAATAGGTCTGATTTTCCCAACCCTCGAGCGAGGTTCCCGAGGCGAGATCGCTCGGCCATTCGCCGCAGCGTCCCGAGACCTTCGCCTTGAGCGATTGGAAGGACAGACGGATCGGCGCCGCCAGACGCGGGTCGGTCACCGGATAGGTGCCCACGAGGATGTGTCCTCTAAGCCCGGCATTCGCCAGCGCACGGCGAACGAGAGCGGCCGATCCCCTGGACGCGGGCGCGCCGACCGGGGTTAGAAGCGTGATCTGTCCGTATCCCAATTCGCGATAGCGCGCGACGAACTCGCGCAGGCGTCCGACATTCACGTCGTCAAGGCGCCCGTTCTCGACGGCCGGGAATATGTCCATGACAAAGGGCGCCTCGGCGAGAACGACCGGATGCCGGTCGCGATAGTCATGCGGAGTCACGGGCGGCGGCAGTGCGCGGTTGACGCCGCAGCCGGCGAGCGGCGCTGCGAAAATGAGCGCCAGGGCGGTCGCCGCCCCGCGCATTGAACGCGACCCGGCGGTTCCCGCAAAGCCGCCGCCAAACGTCCGTGCAACAACTATATCGATCGACATCTGAGCCATCCCTCGCGGCCATTTGCGCCTAGTCGTGAATGAAGCCGATACGGCCCTTGAAGTTCTGCATGAGCTGCGGATTGTTGCGCGTCGAATAGATGCGATTGACGCGGCCGAGGAGCCATGCCTGCGGATCGCTCGCATCGGCGAAGCCGTCGTCGGGACGGGTGATTTCCTGCGCCGTCACCGGCCTCACGATGTAAGGCGTGACGATGATGAGCATCTCCGTCTCATTGCGCAGATAGTCGCGCGAGCGGAACAGCGTGCCGAGAATCGGCAAATTGAGGAGGCCCGGCAGACCCGTGATCGCGGCCGATGACTTCTGGGTCAGAAGTCCCGCCGTCGCGATCGAACCGCCCGACGGCAATTCGATCGATGTTTCGTTCTTGCGGGTCTTGAACCCAGGAACGGCGACGTTCGCGTAAGTGAAGGTGTTTTGGAGATCGACTTCCGTCACTTCAGTCGCGAGGCGAAGATGGATGCGGCCCTCCGAGAGCACGACGGGCACGAAGTTGAGCGAGACGCCGTAGGATTTGAAGACGATGCCCGGCGAGCAAACCGGTTGCGCTCCGCCGGTGGTGAAGAAAGTACAAGAGCTGTTGCCGGGGACGGCGATTTCGCCGCCGACGATCATCTTCGCCGTCTCGCCCGACACCGCCGTCAAAGACGGCTCGGCGAGCGTGCGGGATACGCCGTAGCGCTCGAAGGCTTTAAGAGTCGCGCTCGTGTTGTTGGGTCCGAAGATCTGCAGCGCGCTGGCCGACTGCACCGGATTGATGCCGAAGGGGTTCTCCTGAAAGAACCGTCCCCAAGAGCCGTTGAGCAGCATATCGCCACCCGCCTGCGCCGAAAATCCGAGCTGCTTGAGCACCTTGCGTTCGACTTCCGCAATGGTGACCTTCAGCATCACCTGCTCTTCGCCGCGAATGACAAGCGCGTTGATGACGCTGCCGTCGGCAGAGCCGCCGACGCCGCCGGCGAAGCGCAGCGCGCCGTCGAC
>CAZCJY010000054.1:0-9057 GCA_964498975.1 uncultured Methylocystis sp. | reverse complement strand
CGACGCCGCCGGGGAGCGAAGAAAGCTGCGCGCCGGCGCCGCCGGGATTGCCGCAGGCGCTGGCCGATTGCGCCGCAAATCCCTTCGCGATGTCGACGGCGCGCTGCGCTTCGCCGGCGCTGCCGACCGTGCCGGTGAGAATGATCGTGCCGTTCACCGTGCGCGCGACGATGTTTGACTTAGGCAGCGCGGCTTTCAGGAGCGGTCCCAGTTCGCCCACGTCGCGCCCGATGCTGATCTCGAGATTGGCGACCTGACGTCCGCTCTGATCGACGGCGAAGATCGTCGTCTGGCCGTTGTCTATGCCCATGATGTAAAGCTTGCGCGCCGAGCGCACGATCGCGTCGGCGATCTTTGGATTGCCGACGACGACTTCGGTCGCGTCCTTGGGAAGATCGACGATGATCGACTTTCCGACGCCCATCGAGATGCGCCGCGAGAGCATTGCGCTTTCCGATGTTTCAACGCCGCCCTGCGCATAGGCCGGCGTCGGCGCCGCGGCGGCGATCGCCATCGTCGCCCATGCGGCGCCGATCACTTTATGCATCAAGCGGCTCATGCGCGACGCTCCTCGCAAGTCTCTGGTTTCTGGATTGGCGGTCATCATGGGCGCTTCACTTCGTCCGCATGTTGGTGGACACGCCGTGGCGCACGACGGTCAGCGTCGTATCGTTGGAATCATCGATCGCGGTTTCGGCGGAGGCGTCCTTGGCGATGGCGTCGGTGATCGGCCGCAAGGACAGCGCGAGCTGGCCGGTGCGCTGCGCGAGAACGACCAGCTCCGCCTGATGTGGGTCGAGTTCGAGCGTCGCGGTCGTGCCGGTGACGACAGGCTCCGAACCCTTTTTCTCCACTGTCTGGCCCATGGCGAGCACGCGCACATTGGAGAGGACGACTTCCGAATTATAGACGTCGTGCCCGAGGTCCTTTGTCGCTTCCGTATCGCGATAGGTGCGCAGCACGTCGACGCGGTCATTGGGAAGAATGAAGCCGCCGGCGGTGTTGTTCAGCGTGACATCGATGGCGATAGCGCGCTTGCCGGGCGAGATCATGGTGGACATCAGGCCGGCGGTGACGCCCTTGACGAGGCGGTCCTTGTGAACGGGTTCGCCGCCTTCGATGGGTATGCGCACGTAGGACGACTTCACGTCCTCCTTACCGTTGGGCGATTCGCTCTTGGTGATCGACCCTGCCGGAATCGAGGATGTGGGCCAATCGACCCAGTTGGTGTCCGCGTCGGCGATTTCCGTCCCATAGCCGAGATCGCGCGAGGCGACGAGAACCTGATCCACCGCGATCTGCGGCGCGACCTGCGCGACAGGCCTCTCCGGCGGCGGGCCCGAGCTGTTCATCATCACGAAAGCGGCGCCGCCGGCGGCCACGGCCACTGCGAGAACTGCGATCTGAGACTTATTCATCGTGCGCGATCCAACCGCCTCGCCAAATCGAGGTTGGACGCAATTGAAGCGGATAAACGTCAAATTAGGGTTAATCAGATATTACAAGCTCAGCAGGCGCGGAGGACGCGGCGACTTTCCCTTTGTCATTGAAATGACGTTGAATTCGGCGGCGAGATGAAGCTGCGGCCGGTCTCGCCGTCATTAACCACTGTGGTCCGAGGGCGCAAAAGCCGCCTTAAAAGCGCCGCGAACGGAACCGCGCAAGAAGGCCTGTCGGCGCGCCTTGGAGCCGCCCGCGTCACAGCCCGCCGAGCTTCGCCCATAGACCGCTGTGGGGATAGACGAGCAGGCCGGCGATAGCGAGCGCAATGCCATAGGGCACGCCGTTCGCCTTCTCCGCGAGCTGCGCGACGAATCCGATCGAAAGCAGCGCGCGCGGAAGATCGCGGCGACGCAACTCGATGATGATCAGCGTCAGCACGCCGCCGGCGATCGAGGCCACAAGGCCATAGTCGAGCAGCAGTCCCCAGCCCAGCCAAAGCGCGCTGGCGGAGGCGAGTTTCGCGTCGCCGCCGCCGATCCAACCGAACTGAAACATCGCGAAAGTCAGCGCCAGCATCGCCAATCCGCAGGACACATGCGACGCGAGCTCCCGCCAGGGAAGCTGTAGATAGGCGGCGAGCGCGAAAAAGACGATGACCAGCAAGACCGAAACGCGATTTGGAATCGTCAATGTGAACAGGTCGGAGAAGGCCGAAAAGACCATCAGGGTCGGAAAGACGACAAGCGCCACAGCCTCGATCATGGAGCGATCCCAAGCGAATTGGACATTCTCGCGACAATTCGCCGTGTCCAGCCGCGCGTGAATTTACCCGTCAATCATTGCGCCGGCGTTAAATGCGCGACGCAGAACCACGGGGACTATAAAAATTCAGCGGCCCCGTCGCCGGGGCCGCCGATGAATATAAGACTTTGCGTCCTGGAACGATTACGCGAGGTTGCCCGAAACCTTGGCGAACGTGCCCGACAGATTCGTGCCGAGGGCCTTGACGCCCGCGATGATCGCAACGCCGATGAGCGAGGCGATCAGGCCGTATTCGATAGCGGTCGCGCCGGACTCGTCCTTCACGAAACGCGAGAAAAGCTTGGTCATGTTTCTGCTCCGAAGATCTCTGTTTTCACTCCGCCGAGCTAAGCCAGTCTGAACAAGACGTCTTCGCTCGATCGATTGTGACGCTAGTGGCGGAATCTTTCGAGATCGTTGACCGGCTTCGCGAAATCTCCTTCATGCCGTTCAAGGAGCTTGCCATTGCGACTGTCCGGCGCATCCGTCGCCTCCGTTCGCGCCTAGAAGAACAAGGCGATTTGGCGCATGTCCGCGTCGCTCTGCGGCGCGGCGCGGCGGCGCCCGGCGCATGCGTAGACAAGGTTTCCGCCAGGTATCGACGAAACCGCAAATTGCGCGCCCGCGCGCGGAAAAACGTCACGAGTCAAAGCGAGCCGCGGCGCGGCGCCAAGCGGGCGCAAGCATCGCTTAAACATGGCGCCAGAAACGGCGGGCTCCCGCAAAAAAACGCCAGTTCGGCTTCGACGGCCGCCCATCCGGCGAAAAAAGGCGAAATGCGGGCGCCCTTCAGCAATGATTCACCATTGGCTGCTTTATTCGCATACGCCGTCGCGCGACGAATCGTCGGCGCGCCCGGCGGCTTCTCCGTCGCCGGCTGGGTGAAGGCGCGGAAAGAACTCGAGAATCCGTCGCAATGCGCCGGCGAAAGCGCTGAAGTGGTGAACCGCATGAAGTTTTATTCGCCTTTCTTGCGCGGCCCCCTCCTTGCGGCCTTGGCGCTCGTCGCGCTGTGCGCGGCGGGCGCCAACGCCCGCGCCAATGACCGAAGCATACGCGTGGAGCTAGACTACGCCCGCATCGTCAAACTCCCGCAGGGCGCGCAAACCCTCGTCATCGGCAATCCATTGGTGGCGGATGTGACCACGCTGCGCAACAGCCAGCTGATGGTCATCACCGGCAAGGGCTTCGGCACGACCAATCTCATCGTGCTCGACAAGAGCGGCCAGCAGGTCGGGGAGTCCATCATCACTGTGGTGCCGCCGCAAGACAAGCTCGTCGTGCAGCGCGGCACGCATCGCGAGTCCTATTCCTGCCATCCCGAGTGCGCGAAGTCGGTCGATCTCGCCGACGACATCCAATATATGACTCAGACTCTCGAATCGATGAAGGCCCATGACGCCGGCATAAGCGCCGCGCGTCACTAATCCGCGGCGACCCGGTTTGACTGCTGGTAACCAATATTCGCCTCAATTTCGCCAAATCGCCGCACCTGTAAGATTCGGGTAACGGCCTCGCAACCAATGGGCGTCAGCTTGCCCGAAATAGCCGCAGGCAAAGCTTTCCAGCTTTGCCCTGCCGCATTGCGGAACGCAGATATGGATCTCACGCGACCATTCAAAGTCCGAGAACTGCTGAGGAGAGTCGCCCCGCGAAAGGGCTTCTTCGCAAACAGGGCCGGCACGACCGCTGTCGAATTTGCGATGATCTCGGTTCCATTTCTGGGCCTGATCGGCGCGGTTTTCGAAACCGGCTCGGTCTATTTCCGGACCGCTCAACTGCAAATGGCGACGGAAACCGCCGGCCGCGCCGTGCTTACGCACAGCACGACGGCCGGCCTCACCTACCAGCAGTTCGTCAATACATATGTCTGCACCTGGCAGAGCACCGGCATCGTCAAGCCCGGCACATTGTCGACGATGTTCGATTGCTCGAAAATCCTGGTCGACATCCGCAGCCCGATCGGCTGGGGGACCGCCGATACGGGCAATGACCTCTATATGACGCCGAACCCGGGCAATACGGTCATCGCCATGCCGGCGCCGGGCCAGATCGCGATCGTCCGCATCGTCTATCCGATGCCGGTGCTCGCGGGCTTTCTCGGCGGCGGCGTCATAAAGGGCCAGACCATGGGACAAATCCGCGTCGGCCAGGTGAGCTACAATGGCGGCTGGACCCACATGCTGCTGGGCATTGCGGCCTTTCGGGTGGAGCCGTGAGAATGACGCCGCGGAAAAACGCAATGGGCGCGAAAGGTGCGCCCCGCCCTTCGATGCGTGGTTGGGCGCGCGACGCGCGCGGCATCGCGGCGGTCGAATTCGCGCTGATCCTGCCCTTGATGCTGATGATCTATTTGGGCCTCGTCGAGCTCTCCCGCGGCATGCGCACCTCGCAGAAGCTCGATCTCGTCGTGCACACGCTCGCCGATCTCACGGCGCAGAAACTCGACGGCGGGACGGCGACCGGCCAGGCCGGCATGACGGAAACCGACATCTCGGCGGTCTTCTCGGCGGCCGCGACGCTCATGGCGCCGCTTCCCGTCAATACGATGCAGATGACAATTTCCGAGGTCAATATCACCGGCACGCCGACCGCCACGCCGACGTCCTGGGAGGCGAAGACCTCCTGGAGCGTGAAGCGCAACGGCGCCGCGGCGCGTCCTTGCCAGGTGCTCAACCCCGCCAATTCCAACCCGGTCTCGCTGACGACGATGCCGGTGGCCTACACTTCAGTCGTCAACGGCGTGAAGCCCACCACCGGTCCGGTGATCGTCGCCGACGTCATCTACAACTATTCGCCCGGCGTGCATTTCGAGTTCTTCAAATGGAACTCGCCGCCCACCTGGACAATGCAGCGCACGAGCTACGCGGCGGTCCGCAACACATATGTGCCGAGCCATATTCAGTACTTCATGACCTCTGGCACGAACTGCAACGGAACGCCGTAATAGTCACGCAAAATGCTTCAGCCGTCATTGCGAGGAGCGCGAGCGACGAAGCAATCCAGGACCGTTCAATCGCTCTCGATTGCTTCGCCTTCGGCTCGCAATGACGCATCAATGCGACTCGCTGCGCGCATGTAGCGCGCAGTCGCCTTTCAGATCGTCTGATTATAGGCGCCAACCTCGGCGTTCTCGCGCAGCACGGCGTCGATCGCGGCGAACATCTCGCGCATGCGCGCTTCCGAGACCGGGCTTTCGACGACGACGACGAGTTCTGGCTTATTGGATGAGGCGCGCACCAGTCCCCATGTGCCGTCGGCGACGGTGACGCGCACGCCATTGATCGTGACGAGATCGCGGATCGGTTGTCCGATGATCTTATCGCCGCGCGCGCGCATCGCCTCGATGCGCGCGATCACCTTGTCCACAACGCAATATTTCTTTTCGTCGTCGCAATGCGGCGACATGGTCGGCGATCCCCAAGTCTTGGGCAGTTCGCCGTAGAGATCGGCCATCGTTTTCGTTGGATTGCGGTCGAGCATTTCGAGGATATGCACCGCCGTCAGCAATCCATCGTCGTAGCCCCGGCCGATCGGATCGTTGAAGAAGAAATGGCCCGATTTCTCGAAACCGGCGAGCGCCTTGCGCTCGCTCACGCGACGCTTGATGTAGGAATGGCCGGTCTTCCAATATTCGGTGACGACGCCCCCCGCGACAAGCTCGGGATCTGTGGCGAAAAGTCCCGTGGACTTCACATCGACGACGAATGTCGCCTTGGGGTGAACCTTGGAGAGATCGCGCGCCAGCATGACGCCGATCTTGTCGGCGAAAATCTCTTCGCCATTATTGTCGACGACGCCGCAACGGTCGCCGTCGCCGTCAAAACCGAGCCCGACGCAAGCGCCCGTCTCGAGCACCTTGTCGGCGATGGCGTGCAGCATGTTCAAATCTTCGGGATTGGGATTGTAGCGCGGAAAAGTGTAGTCCGGCTCGACGTCGAGCGACACGACTTCGCAGCCGAGACGCTCCAGCATTTGCGGAGCGAAGGCGCCGGCGGTGCCATTGCCGCAGGCGGCCACGACCTTCATCTTGCGCGTGAAAGGCGGCCGGCGCGTCAGATCGTCGAGATAGCGCGCGCCGAAATTCTCGATATAGCGATAGGAGCCGCCATCGGCCTCTCGAAATTCGCCGGCGAGAACGATCTCCTTCAACCGCCCCATCTCTTCCGGACCAAAGGTCACGGGACGCTGCGCGCCCATTTTGACGCCGGTCCAGCCATTGTCATTATGCGAGGCGGTCACCATCGCAACCGCCGGCGCGTCCAGCTCGAATTGCGCGAAATAGGCCATCGGCGACAGCGCGAGGCCGATGTCGCGCACGCGCACGCCCGCCGCCATAAGCCCAGTGACCAGCGCCAGTTTGATCGAGGCGGAGTAGCTGCGATAGTCATGGCCGACAACAATGTCCGGCGCGACGCCCATCTCGCGCAACAGCGCGCCAAGCCCCAGGCCCAGAGCCTGCACCCCCATCAGATTGAGCTCCGACCCGAACAGCCAGCGCGCGTCATATTCGCGAAAGCCGGTGGGCTTCACGAGCGGCGCCTGCTCATATTCGAATGTGTTGGGCCGCAAATTCGGGACTGGCTTGGGAAACATAGACGATCCTTGGAGCGTGGAATTTACTTCTCGCCGCACCGTTTACACTGTCGCGCCGCGTCGGCAAAATCGCGCCGCGGCAGACCGATCAAGAGGCCGGGGAACGATCCATGCGCGTAGTCGGACTTTTCGGCGTTTCCATTGCATTTTTGCTGACTCCGGTGATTGCGGCTGCGACGGATCAGCCTCCAAGACGCAAAGCCGGCCTCTGGGAAATCCATAATGAGATAAACGGCAGGCCCTCGCCGGTCGGCCCGATCCAGAGCTGCATCGACGAAAAAACAGACAGCGTCATGCAGCAAGGCATGAATGATGCACAATCGTCATGCGAACAAATGAGCTGGGTCAAGGACGGCGATTCCTACGTCATCAAATCCGTTTGCAAGATCGGCAAGACCATTGCGACGACCGAAGGAAAATTCACCGGCGCTTTCGACGCCAATTATCGCGGGGAAATACACACCGCCTATGATCCGCCGATCCATGGCATGGCGAAGTCCGATATGACGCTGACCGCGAAATGGCTCGGACCGTGTAAGGAAGGCCAGAAGCCAGGCGACATCGTCATGCCGAACATGCCGAGCGTTCCCGGCATGCCGAAATCCATCAACATCGAAGAAATGATGAAGATGCGCGATCAGATGAAGCGGATGCAGCGCTGAGAAATCGCGCTATTGCCTTAAGATCAGCGCGCCCGATTCCACCTCGAAGCGCGACAGCTTGGAGAGGAACGTCATGCCGAGGAGACTCGACGTCAAGGCGCCGCGCTCGCCGACCAGCGCATCGACGTCATGGACGACGAGATTGCCGACGCGCACCTCATGCAGCTTCACATGTGCGGCATAGGCGACGCCATTCGCCGTGCTGACCTTGTATTTATAGTCCGCCGGAGCCGGAAAAGCGCCGATGGCGGACGCGTCTTCATAAGACAGCGCCACGGTCGTAGCGCCGGTGTCGACCAGCATGTTCGGGATACGAGATCCATTGATTTCGGCGTCGGTCGAAAACTGCCCTAAAGGGTCGGCGGCGATGCGGTGCTCGTTTCTGCGAACCGCCAGCTCGGCGCGCATGGGCGTTGCCGCAAGGCGACGCTGCGAGGTCAGAGCCGTTTGCGCGGCGTTTGTCGCTTGTGGTTTGGTAGGAGCGAAGCGGACCAAGGCGTTCGCCATCACTACGGCGACGAACAGCGTGATAACCGTATATTGAACATGCGCGCCGTGCATCGGCCCTTCCCCGCGACTGAGATTGACGCGACTGACGACGCCGCGCGACTCGGAGTGGCTTTGGCGATCTGGCCGCAAAATGCTTGACCGGCGCTTAATCCATCCGCCGAAAGACGGGCTCATCGACCGGCGGCGCCGGCATGCTTAACGGCCGCGCGGCTTGGCGCGCGTCGTCGGCGCGGCGCCCGCAGGGTCGTCCGGCCAGAGATGGCGCGGATAGCGGCCTTTCATCTCCTTCTTCACCTCATCCCAGGAGCCTGCCCAAAAGCTCGGCAGATCGCGCGTCGTCTGAATCGGACGATGCGCAGGCGAGAGCAGTTCGAGCGTCAGCGGGACACGGCCGCGCGCAAGCGTCGGATGGCGCGAGAGGCCGTAAAGCTCCTGCACGCGCACGGCGAGCAGCGGGCCGTTCGCCGCCGCATAGTCGAGCGCATGGCGCGAACCCGCGGGCGTCTCGAAAAAGGCCGGCGCTTCGTCATCCAGTCTGCGCATCACGTCATAGGGCAGAAGCTGCGCGAGGGCGGCTTCGAGATCGTCGGCCGTAATCTCGGCGAGCGAAGCGCGGCCGACGATGAAGGGCGCGAGCCAATCTTCGATGCCAGCGGCCAGCGCCGCGTCGGAGAGGTCAGGCCATTCGTCGCCTTCGGCGCGCCGCAGAAAGGCGACGCGGTCGCGGCGCTGTGCCTGCGCCTTCGTCCAGGGCAGGCGCGATACGCCGAGGTTCGAAACGCCCTGCGCCAACATCCGCGCATTCTCTTCGGATGGCTCCAAGGCGAGATTGCGCTCCGAGAGCCGTATCGCGCCGAGCCGGCGAAAGCCGCGTCGCCGCAGGCTCGCGCTCGCGGGATCGAAAACCGTTTCGTCGCGCGTCTCGATGCCCTCGGCGGCGATTGTCTCGACTTCTTCGGCGGTGAGCGCGCAGGCGGCAAGTATGCGCGCCTGCGCGGCGCGGCCTGTGATTTCGGCGACCGCGAGAAAGGGCGCGCCGCGCAGG
>CAZCJY010000053.1:12486-13273 GCA_964498975.1 uncultured Methylocystis sp. | reverse complement strand
CGCACGATTTTCGCCGGTTCCGGCGTGGTCATGGCTATTTTCGGCGTCGCCGCCGCCTTCGTCGCCATTCTCGCCGTGACCGGCGCGGCGGGCCTTGGCTTCGAATCGGAGGCCGACATTCGCGACCATTCCTTCGAGGATGAAAGCTACATTCGCCCCGGCGCGGACGACGACGACGACACGGATGGCGAACCCGGCGTCGCGCTGATTTCGCTTGGCGCGCTCATCCATCTCGGCCTCTCACTCAAGTGCTGGGCGATGCGCGCCGCGGGCAAGCTCAAGGGCCGCGCCGCGACGCAGGAGCGGCCCCCGGCGCCTAGATATCCGCGCGTCGAGCCGACCTTCGACGAAATGGACCCCTATCCGGCCTTCGCGCCGCAGCGGCCGCGCAATCTCGATGAGCCTTACGAACAGCGCCCGGCGCAGCCGACGCGACGCGGGGCGCGGCAGTCCGCCCGCGCGGCGGTCAGCCACAACGCCGTCTATGAGCCGCCTTCGCTCACCCTTCTCGCCGAGCCGAAGAAGACACCCGGGGGCGTCAAGCTCTCGCAGGACGCGCTGGACCAGAACGCCCGTCTGCTCGAAGGCGTGCTGGAGGATTTTTCGGTCAAGGGCGACATCATCAACGTCCGTCCCGGCCCCGTCGTCACGCTTTACGAACTGGAGCCGGCGCCCGGCATCAAGAGTTCGCGCGTCATCGGCCTAGCCGACGACATCGCCCGCTCCATGTCGGCGGTCTCGGCCCGCGTCGCCGTGGTGCCGGCTCCAGTTCGTAAAGCGTGACGAC
>CAZCJY010000053.1:2641-12476 GCA_964498975.1 uncultured Methylocystis sp. | reverse complement strand
GGCCGATGACGCGCGAACTCTTGATGCCGGGCCGCAACGCCATCGGCGTCGAACTGCCGAATCAACGCCGCGAGATGGTCTATCTGCGCGAGCTCATCGCCTGCGAGGATTTCGCGCGCTCCAATCACAAGCTCGCCATCGCGCTCGGCAAGACCATCGGCGGCGAGCCGGTGATCGTCGATCTCGCGCGCATGCCGCATCTTCTCGTCGCCGGCACCACGGGCTCGGGAAAATCTGTCGCAATCAACACCATGATCCTGTCGCTGCTCTATCGGCTCAAGCCCGAAGAATGCCGGCTCATCATGGTCGATCCCAAGATGCTGGAGCTTTCGGTCTACGACAATATTCCCCATCTCCTCACGCCTGTCGTCACCGACCCGAAGAAAGCGGTCGTGGCGCTCAAATGGGCGGTGCGCGAGATGGAGGACCGCTACAAGAAAATGTCGAAGCTCGGCGTGCGCAATATCGACGGCTACAATGCTCGCGTCGCCGATGCCCAGGCCAAGGGCGAGACGATCACCCGCACCGTGCAGACGGGCTTCGACCGCGAGACTGGCGAAGCGATCTTCGAACATGAGGAGATGGCGCTCTCGACGCTCCCCTACATCGTCGTCATCGTCGACGAGATGGCCGATCTGATGCTCGTCGCCGGCAAGGACATCGAAGGCGCGATCCAGCGTCTCGCCCAGATGGCGCGCGCCGCCGGCATTCATCTCATCATGGCGACGCAGCGTCCCTCGGTCGACGTCATCACCGGCACGATCAAGGCGAATTTCCCGACACGCATCTCGTTTCAAGTCACGAGCAAGATCGACAGCCGCACCATTCTCGGCGAGCAGGGCGCCGAGCAGCTTCTGGGCCAGGGCGACATGCTCTACATGGCCGGCGGCGGGCGCATCTCGCGCGTGCACGGGCCGTTCGTCTCGGACACGGAAGTCGAGAAGATCGTCGCGCATGTGAAGACGCAGGGCGCGCCGCAATATCTCGACGCGATCACCGCCGAGGACGACATGGGCGACGATGGCGAAGCTCCCCTGCCCGGCTCGATGGACGCCGAAGAAGGGGGCGACCTCTATGACCGCGCCGTCAATGTCGTGCAGCGCGACAAGAAATGCTCGACAAGCTACATCCAGCGCCGCCTATCGGTTGGTTACAACAAGGCCGCCTCGCTCGTGGAGCGCATGGAGCGGGAAGGCGTCGTCTCGGCGCCGAACCACGCGGGCAAACGCGAAATCCTGGTCGGCGGCGGGGTAGACCGCGGCGCCTTCGACATCGAGGCGGCGGAGTAGGCGTGAATGCAATGGTGGGTAGAGCTAACGGACATCGTTCGTAACATAGGACTGTTTGTTGGCGGCGCCTTCGGCCTGTACCTCGGTTGGAAGCGCGTGACAGTCGCCAATCGACAGGCTGAAGCTCAAACCCGGCTAACCGAGCTTACGCGCAGGGGACACGTCGCCGAACTTGTCAACAGATCGGTTGGGCAATTGGGGGACGAGAAGCTTGAAATCAGGCTGGGCTCTATTTTTGCTTTGAGACAGATTTGCCGGGATTTTCCTGATTGGTCGGAACCTGTCGTGCAATTGCTGACTATATATCTCAAGGAAAATCGAGTAGATGGGCTGGTGCAGGGCCAAACAGGAACTTGAAAATGACGGCGGCAGTCAGAACGGAAAAGCGCGACACGTTCAAGATTGATCTGAGCGGCGCCTTTATTCGTCGAACCGACCTGAGCAACGCCAATTTGAAAGGCGCCAATCTTAGCGGCGCGGATTGCACGAACGTCAATTTTCGTGGCGCAAATATGCAAAATGCGATACTCGACGGAACCGTCCTCAAGGGGGCAGACCTCACTGGCGTGCGCAATCTTACACGCTCTCAAATCGCACGAGCGATCGTCGACGATCAGACCATCCTTCCATCCGAACTGGCGGAATAGTCAGCCGCCTATAACTTGCCACGCCGTCGCGCAAAAGCGCCGTAAGCCTCCAGACCGTCCCGCTTGAGACGTTCTCCCGCCCCCATTTCCGCCAACATATGCTAGGAAAGACGGCGAACCGCTCTCCCGAATCGGAACCCGCCGTGAAATATACGTCTCTTGCCGCCGTCTTAACTCTTGCGCTGGCGCTCTGCGCGCCGGCAGTCGCTGAGGACGCCGCAAAACCGCCGGCGCCGGCTCAGCCGGCGGCTCCCGCAAAGCCGGCTGAGGCCCCCGCGAAACCGGCCGAAGTTCCGGCCAAGCCAGCCGCCGAGTCAAAGCCGGCGGCAGAGGTCAAACCGGCCGACGCCAAACCTGCTGACGCCGCCAAGCCTGCGGGCAAGAAGGGTGCAAAAACCGCCGCGCCGGCGGCCAATGTCGCGCCTCCGCCGCCACCCGAACCGGAAAAGCCCCTGAACCGCGCCGAGGCGGTCAAGCGCGCCAACGCCTTCTTCAACGCCTCGCCGGTGATGACCGCCGATTTCGTGCAGATCGGCGCCGACGGCAAACGCTCGGAGGGCAAGCTCCATGTGCAGCGCGCCGGGCGCGTGCGTTTCGAATACGCCCAACCTGCAACGATGGAGGTCGTGGCCGACGGCGCCCAGGTCGCCGTTCGCGACCGCAAGCTCAACACGCAGGACCTCTATTTCATCACGCAGACGCCGCTCAAATTCCTGATGAAGGACAAGATCGATCTCGAAAAGGACGTGACCGTCGAGGACGTGAAGATCGAAGACTCAGGCGTCACCGTCTTCATCGAGGACAAGGCGACGTTTGGCGGCACCTCGCATGTGCGCCTGATCTTCGATCCCAAGACCTTCAAGCTGAAGCAATGGCAGGTGAAAGACCCGCAAGGCTATGAGACGCTGATCTCGGTCTTCAACATCGATCAGGCGAAGGCGCCCGATCCGGCCTTGTTCAAGATCACCAAGTAGCCGAAGTTGCGGCCGTCGTTGCGCGGCAGATAGGCGACGAAACAATCCAGCGAGAATCGCAACTGGATTGCTTCGCTCACAATGATGACGTGGCGCTAGGCCGCCTTGCGCTTGGGCGTCAGCAGCTTGCGGTTCATCAGCACTTCCGCGATCTGCACGGCGTTAAGCGCCGCGCCCTTGCGCAGATTGTCTGAAACGCACCAGAGCACGAGGCCATTGTCGACCGTCGGGTCGGTACGGATGCGCGACACATAGGTCGCGTCTTCGCCCGCGGCCTCATGCGGCGTGATATAGCCGCCGGCTTCGTGTTTATCGATGACGAGCACGCCGGGCGCCTCGCGCAATATGTCGCGCGCTTCGTCCGCCGAAATCGGCTTCTCGAATTCGATGTTTACCGCCTCGGAATGGCCGATGAACACCGGCACGCGCACGCAGGTCGCGACGAGCTTGATCTTGGGATCGAGAATCTTCTTCGTCTCCGCGACCATCTTCCACTCTTCCTTGGTGAAACCATCCTCCATGAAGACGTCGATGTGCGGAATGAGATTGAAGGCGATGCGCTTGGGAAACTTCTTCGCTTCGACAGGATCGGAGACGAACACCGACCGCGTCTGCGCGAAGAGTTCGTCCATCCCTTCCTTGCCCGCGCCGGAGACGGACTGATAGGTCGAAACGACGACGCGCTTGATCTTCGCCGCGTCGTGCAGGGGCTTCAGCGCGACGACGAGCTGCGCCGTCGAGCAATTCGGATTGGCGATGATATTCTTCTTGGCGAAGCCCGCCGCGGCCGTCGCGTTCACTTCCGGCACGACGAGCGGCACGTCCGGGTCCATGCGCCAGGCCGACGAATTGTCGATCACGACGCAGCCCTGCGCGCCGATTTTCGGCGCCCATTCCTTGGCGACCGCGCCGCCCGCCGACATCAGACAAATGTCCGTGTCGGAGAAGTCATAGGAGTCGAGCGCCTTGCACTTGAGAATCTTGTCGCCGAAGGACACTTCCGTCCCCATCGAGCGCGACGAGGCAAGCGCGGCCACTTCCGAAACGGGAAAGCGGCGCTCGGCGAGAATGTCGAGCATCTCGCGGCCTACGCTGCCCGTAGCGCCGACGACCGCCACCTTATACGCCATGATCCGACTCCAGCCGGTCCGCGCCGGCGCATGAAAAGCTAAAAGGGAAGGCCGACGGACATATTGCCCGAGGGCGACATGCCGACCGGCATGGAGCCCTTCGCGGGACCGCTCGGCGTCGTTTCCTTTTCGCCCGGCTTGGGCGGCGGCGCCTTGCCGGGCGACCAGCCTTCGAGTTCGCCGAATTGGCGATTGGGGCCACCCTGCTGCTGGCCAGCCGCCGCGCCAGACCGCGGCGTCTGCTGCGCCTTGGCCTTCTTGCCTTTCGGCTGGGCGGCGCCCGCGGCTGAGGGATCAAGCGCCCTCGGATCGAATTGCAGCTCCTGCGCCAGCGCGGCCTGAGCGCCGGCACCGATCACGAAAGCGGCGATGAGAAGCGGACCGCGAAAAAGACGAGCGCTGGCCGACATGGCGCAAATCTCCGTGGGACATTGAACTGTCGTCCTAAACCGCCCGCGCGGCGGGATCAAGGCGGGCTTCGTCGCCGCGATCATCGCTCAGGGTTTCCTCACCCTGAGGAGCGAGCGAAGCGCGCGTCTCGAAGGGCGGGAAACCGGCGCCGCTCTCGTGCTTCGAGACGGCCCTTCGGGCCTCCTCAGCATGAGGGCGGACGGCAGTCGCTCAACCCTCGGCCCGAGCGATCGCCAGATTCTTCAATTCCGCGATCGCTTTAGCCGGCTCCAGATGCTTCGGGCAGGCCTTTGTGCAGTTCATGATCGTGTGGCAGCGATAGAGGCGGAACGTGTCGTCGACATAGTCGATGCGTTCCGCCGTCGCGTCGTCGCGCGAGTCCTGCACCCAGCGATACGCCTGCAACAGCGCGGCCGGCCCAAGGAAACGATCGGCGTTCCACCAATAGCTGGGGCAGGCAGTCGAGCAGCAGGCGCAAAGAATGCACTCGTAAAGCCCGTCGAGCTTGGCGCGTTGCTCCGGCGATTGCAGCCGCTCCTTTTCCGGGTCGGCGCCGGCGCGCAGCCAGGGTTCGATCGCGGCGTGCTGCTGATAGAAGATCGTCAGGTCGGGCACCAGGTCTTTCACCACGGCCATATGCGGCAACGGATAAATCTTCACCGCGCCTTCGATCTCGTCCATGCCCTTGGTGCAGGCGAGCGTGTTGGTCCCATCGATGTTCATCGAGCAGGAGCCGCAAATGCCCTCGCGGCAGGAGCGGCGGAAGGTCAGCGTCGGATCGACCTTGTTCTTGATCCAGATGATCGCGTCCAAGACCATCGGCCCGCAATCGTCCGCATCGATAAAGTACGTGTCGATGCGCGGATTGGCGTCGCTGTCGGGGTTGAAGCGATAGATGCGCAATTCGCGCAGCTTCGTCGCGCCCTCGGGCCTGGGCCAGGTCTTGCCTTCGGTGATGACGGAGTTCTTGGGAAGCGCGAATTCGACCATATCAATACACCCGCGCCTTCGGCTCGATATAGCTCACTTCGTTCGTCATCGTGTAGCTGTGCACCGGGCGGTAATCGATCGCGGTCGTTTTTCGCTCGCGGTCGATCGTCGCCAATGTGTGCTTCATCCAATTCTTGTCGTCGCGGTTGGGGAAATCCTCGCGCGCATGGGCGCCGCGCGATTCTTCGCGATTGGCGGCGGACTCCATCGTCACCACCGCCTGCACGATAAGATTGTCATATTCCAGCGTCTCGACGAGATCGGAGTTCCAGATCATCGAACGATCCGTCACTTTCACATCCGCGCCCGCGCGCCACACGTCATTGATGCCGGCGACGCCCTCGGCCAGCACCTCGCCGGTGCGATAGACCGCGCAATGCGACTGCATCATGCGCTGCATGCGGTCGCGCAGCGTCGCGGTCGACGTTCCGCCATTGGCGTTCCGGAAGAAATCGAGCCGCGACAAGGCCAGCTCCGCCGAATCCGCCGGCAGTTCGGCCTGCGCGTCGCCGGGCTTCACGAGTTCGGCGGCGCGAATTCCCGCCGCGCGGCCGAACACGACAAGATCGATCAGCGAATTCGAGCCAAGCCGATTGGCGCCATGCACCGAGACGCAAGCCGCTTCGCCAAGCGCCATCAGGCCGGGCACGACCGCGTCCGGATTTCCGTCGCGCTTGCGCAGAACCTCGCCGTGATAATTCGTCGGTATGCCGCCCATGTTGTAATGCGCGGTCGGTATGATCGGAATCGGCTGGCGCGTCACGTCGACGCCGGCGAAAATCATCGAGCTTTCGGAAATGCCCGGCAGGCGCTCATGCAGGATCGCCGGGTCGAGATGCTCCAGATGCAGATGCGCGTGGTCCTTAAACTTGCCGACGCCCCTGCCCTCACGCACCTCCATCGTGATCGCGCGCGAAACCATGTCGCGCGGGGCGAGGTCTTTCACGGAGGGCGCATAGCGCTCCATGAAGCGCTCGCCTTCGCTGTTGGTCAGATAGCCGCCCTCGCCGCGCGCGCCTTCGGTGATGAGGCAGCCCGCGCCGTAAATGCCGGTCGGGTGAAACTGAACGAACTCCATATCCTGCAGCGGCAGGCCGGCGCGCAGCACCATGCCGTTGCCGTCGCCGGTGCAAGTGTGAGCGGAAGTCGCAGAGAGATAGACGCGGCTGTAGCCGCCGGTCGCGAGCACGGTGAGCGCGGCGCGGAAACGATGGATCGTTCCGTCGTCGAGCTTCAAACATACGACGCCGCGGCACTCGCCCCCCGCATCCATGATGAGGTCGATGGCGAAATATTCGACGAAGAATTTGGTCTGAAGCTTCAGCGCCTGTCCATACATCGTATGCAGCATGGCGTGGCCGGTGCGGTCGGCGGCGGCGCAGGTGCGTTGTGCGGGCGGACCCTTGCCATAGTCCGTGGTCATGCCGCCGAAGGGCCGCTGATAAATCTTGCCGTCGCTCGTGCGCGAGAACGGCACGCCCCAATGTTCGAGTTCGTAAACCGCCTCCGGCGCGTTGCGGCACAAATATTCGATCGCGTCCTGGTCGCCGAGCCAATCGGAGCCCTTGACTGTGTCGTACATGTGCCATTTCCAATCGTCCGGCCCCATATTGCCGAGCGCGGCGGCGGCGCCGCCCTGCGCCGCCACAGTGTGCGAACGCGTTGGAAAAACCTTCGTAACGCAAGCGACATTGAGTCCCGCCTTGGCGCATCCGACGACGGCGCGAAGGCCGGCGCCGCCGGCGCCGACGACGACGACGTCAAAGGTGTGATCGACGATGGGATAGGCCCGACCGCCGACCGACACATTTGAAGCAGCGCCCTTTGCAACCATTGATCAAGCCTTCTCGAATTTGTTCTGTGTGTCGCGTCGCGACTCAACGCGTCATCGCGCGCTTCGCGCCTCGCAATGACGGCGTTCGATCCGCATCCGCGCATTATCTCCGCGCGGCGATGATGAGGATCGCCACGACCCAGATCACGGCGATCGCGAGCGCGACCCATTTGTTGGCGGCGAGCGCCTTCGCCTTCAGCGCCTCGTCATGCACATAGTCTTCGATGATTTCATTCATGCCCTGGCGCGCATGGACCATGCCGATGATGGCGAAGGCGAGAAGGACCAGCGCGGGAAAAGGCCTGCCGATCTCGGCGCGAACGCCTTCCAGCGGCTTGCCGGCGACGCCGACAAGAAACCATGCGGCCATCGCGCCGAGCGGCGCCAAGGCATAGGAGGTGAGGCGCATCAACCGCGCGTGACGCGAGCCGGAATGGTCCGAGACATAGGCGTCGCCGGGCTCTCGCCGCCCGCTCTTGAAGTTCGTCGCAATCGACATCGCCCCTCCGCTCAGCCCGCCAGCGTCTTGAGAATCCACACAAGCAGCGTCAGCCCGATTCCGCCGACGAGCGTCGCTTGCGCGAGAAACTCACGGCCTTTGGGATCCATGTAGAGACCGCGATCCCACAGAGCGTGGCGCACGCCGCCGAGCAGATGGTGGAAGATCGCCCAGGTGACGAGCAGGACGATCACATTGCCGATGAAGCCGGAAGCGATCCAGGAGACGGCGGAGAAAGCGCCGCCGCCCATCGCCGCGCCCAGCAGAAACAGCGCAAACAGCGCCATGCCGACATAAAGCCCCGCGCCCGTGATGCGATGGGCGATCGACATCATCATCGTCAGCATGGGCCGGTAGATAGAAAGATGCGGCGACAGCGGCCGCCGCGCGGCGAGCCTGTCTGTATCGGCGTCGGCCATGTGGAACCCTCTCGCGCTCCCGATTTCTTTCTCGGAACGCTTCCAAGCAGATAATTCAATTGTTGCGGCGCCGCAACCGCAATGGCCGATCTCTATCCCTCAGCCGCGCTTCTGAAAATACAAAAGCCCCGCTGCGGGGGCTTTTGCAATCGTCATGAGCCGGACGGTCTCGGGCGATCAGTAGCTCGCCATCGTCGGAACGGCGGGAGGCGCCATCAGCCAGTTAAGGCGCCAGTTCAGGCCGGCGCGCACCGTGTGCAGATGAGCGCGATGCTGCGCCGAGGGCCATCCCGGATAGTTGGCCCCGATATTTGTGTAAAGATATTCGACCTTAGCGGACCAATTTTGCAGGAAGGCGTATTCAACGCCGCCCCCGACGGTCCAGCCGGTCGCCGTCTGGCGGAAGGCGCTGAACCAGCCGTTGTTCAGGCGCAGATCTCCATAGGCGAAGCCGCCCGTGCCATAGATCAGCAGTTGCGGATTGAACACCGACACGCCGATTCGGCCGCGGACCGTGCCGAACCAGTCGACGCTGCGCGACGCGCCGCCCCACCATTGATTGGCGCCGCCGCTACCGATGCTCGTGCCCTGGATGTCGGTTTCGACGCCGGCAACGAACATGGGCGTAATTTGGTAATTGTAGCCGAACTGGCCGCCGCCGACGACGCCGCCGCTCGATCCAGAGCCAGTGAAGACGAAAACAGGGCCCCAGCCGAAGCCGTTCCAGGCGGTTCCCCAGCCATTCACATTGTAGCGGTCAAGCCAGCCGCCGCCAATGTTGGCGCCGACATAGAGCCCCGTCCAGCTGAATACAGGCGGCGGCGGAACATAGGGCGGCGGCGCCTTGCGCGAAGGAAGGTCGGCGGCGCCCGCGGAAGCGGCGGAGAGAAGAACGGCGATAAGTCCTAGAGCAATCTTTTTCATGTGAACCTCATTGGTGCGTCTTCCTAACGCCTGGGCGCCCCGCCCCTTTGAAATCGACTCGTCAATATGCGGCGTTTATGGCAAATTTATACATCTTCTCCATAGCTTACGGCGATATGTCCGCTTGTCATTTATCAAGGATGAGCGCCGTTCAGGGGCGATTTCTTCTTCCTGTTGCCCTCCCGCAACACTCACGTCTGCGGCCTACGAACAGCCCTGCAAGCGCCAGCGTCGCGCAGACGGCGCCGGCGGAAAAGGCCGCCGCCGGACCATAGGCGTCCCACAAGGCCCCGGCCGCGGCGCTTGCAAGCAGCAAGGCGAGGCCGCTCGTCAGATTGAAGACGCCGAAGGCGGAGCCCCGCAGCGCCGCCGGCGCCGCATCGGCGACAAGCGCCGCGAAGAGACCCTGCGTCAGCCCCATATGCAGCCCCCAAAGCGCGACGCCGAGCCAGACGAGCGGCAAGCTTTGCGCGAAGGCGAGCGCCGTATCGGCGCCGATCAGCGCGGCAAGCCCGACCGCCAGCGGCGCGACGCGATCGCCCCGGTCCGAGAAGACGCCGACGGGGTAAGACGCGCTGGCGTAGACGATATTCATCGCCACGAGAACGAGCGGCGCGAGCGCCTCCGGCAGGCCGACGGCCTGCGCCTTCAAGATCAGAAAAGCCTCCGAGAAGCGCGCGAGGCTGAAGACGACGCCGACAGCCACGACAATCCAGAA
>CAZCJY010000053.1:0-2631 GCA_964498975.1 uncultured Methylocystis sp. | reverse complement strand
ATCCAGAAGGGCGCACCCAGCCGGCGGATTTCCTCAATATGGAGAGGAAAACGCGCCGGGCGCGCGGGCCGGGTCGCCACGGGCTCCCGCACGCCGAAGGCGAGCACAGCCACGGCGAGGGCCGCCGGAATCGCCGCTATCCAGAACACGGCGCGAATGTCGTCGAGCGTCAGCCACATCACGAGCACGGCGGCGGCGGGGCCCAGAAAAGCGCCGACCGTGTCGAGCGACTGGCGAAGCCCGAAAGCCGCGCCGCGCAAAGGCGGGGGCGTCACGTCGGCGACAAGCGCGTCGCGCGGCGCGCCGCGCACGCCCTTGCCGACGCGATCGATAAAGCGCGCCGCCGTGATCCAAGCGACATTGGGCGCCAGCGGAAACATGGGCTTGGTGAGCGCCGCAAGGCCATAGCCGATGACCGCGAGGAGCTTGCGCCTGCCGAACCAGTCGGAGAGCGCGCCGGAGAAAATCTTGACGATGCAGGCGGTCGCCTCGGCGACGCCTTCGATGACCCCGACCGTCGCCATCGACGCGCCCATCGCGCCGACGAGATAGATCGGCAGCAGCGCATGGATCATCTCGGACGAGAAATCCATGAGCAGCGACACGACGCCGAGCGCCCAGACGCTGGAAGGGATGGCGCGAAGGCGGGAGGGGCTGATGAGACTGTTCATGACGCCTCGGACAAACGCGCGCCAACCCTCTCCCTGAGGGAGAGGGTGATCGCCGGAGGCGACCGGGTGAGGGCTACTCGCTTCACTTGGAGTCTGTGAGCGGAGCCCACCGCGTTACGCAAAGCCGCGCGGCGCCGCAACCCCTCTCCTGGCTGCTCCGCAGCCACCCTCTCCCAATGGGAGAGGGAAAACGCGCCCTCCATTTAAGGCGCGCGAGCGACGGCGAATACGCGACGCCCGTTGCCCCCTCCCCGTCCGCGGGGAAAGTAAGGTGAAGGGGCGGTGGATTGGCGCAAAAATTTTCGTGTCAGACGCCGAGCTTCATGGCGATGACGGCGCCGGCCTCAGCGCCGCCGCCAGTCGCGCGATTCCGTTCTCGATCTCTTTTTCGGTCAGCGCGACGAAGCCCAGCATCAGCAACCGATCGCCGTCGTCATTGTCATCGAAGCGCAGCGCCGATCCGGTCGCGAGCGAACAGACGCCGACGCCGGCGGCGAGCCCTTTCGCCTCAACTTCCGCGGCGCTCGGAAACCCGTCCGGCAAACGCCAAACGAGATGCATCCCCGCCTGATCGCCGTAGACCTCGCATGAGCCGAAGTGATTCTTGAGCGCATTGAGCAGCGCGTCGCGCCGCTCGCGATAGAGCTGGCGTATGCGCCGCAAATGGCGCCCAAACTCGCCGCTCGACATGAAATCCGCCATCGCCGCCTGCTCGAGCCAGCTCTGGCCGTTGTTCATCAGCATTTTCATCCGTCGCGCAGCGTCCGCGAGACGGCGCGGCAGGACAATATAGCCGAGGCGCAAGCCCGGCCCCATGCATTTCGAGAATGTGCCGAGATAGATGACGCGCTCATTGCGGTCGAGGCCCTTCAAGGCCGTCAGCGGCGAGCCGACGAAGCGGAAGTCGCTGTCATAGTCGTCCTCCATGACATAGGCGTCATATTGCGTCGCCCAGGCGAGCAACTCCAGCCGGCGCTGCAGACTCATCGTCACGCCGATCGGATATTGATGCGACGGCGTGACATAGGCGACGGCGCCTTTCACCTTGGGCAATTGCGACACATCGAGCCCGTCGGCGTCGACCGGCACCGGATGGAGTTTCGCGCCGAGACTTTCGAGCACGAAGGCCGCGCCCTGATAGCAGGGCGACTCGACCACCGCGGTCGACCCCGGCGTCACGAGCAGACGGCCAACCAGATTGAAGCCGTCCTGACAGCCGCCGACAATGATGATCTGGTCCGGATCGGCGACAACGCCGCGCGCCGGCGCGAGATGTTTGGCGATGGCGCGCCGAAGCTCCAGCAGACCGGCGGGGTCATTGTAGCTCGTGAGATTCGCGCCGACGGCCTTCAGACGATTCTTAATGTGATGCGACCAAGCCTTGAGGGGGAAAGACCGCGCATCCGGCCTGCCGACCCAGAAATCGGCGGCGAGCCGGCGCCGTTCGGGATCGGCGAGACGGTGCGTGCGCAACGCGCCGCAGGGCGGCGGACTCTCGCGCGACTCGCCGTTCTCTTGGGCGGAGGGCGCCGGGTCTTGATGAGCGGAAAGAAACGCGATGTCGGGAAGGTCGGGCGAAACGAAAGTGCCGACATAGGGCTTCGTTCTTATATAGCCTTCGGCGACAAGCCGCTCATAGGCCAGCACGGCCGTGTTGCGCGAAACGCCGAGCTGGCTGCTCAGTTCGCGCGTCGTCGGCATCGGGTCGTCGCCCTTCAACTGACCGTTGAGGATCATCGATCGGATCTGGTCGAATATCTGATTCTGAAGCGTGGACTTTTCGGACTCGCCCAGAATGATCGACAGTTGCACATGCCCGCTTCTGACGACGGGCGCTGGACGTTCGGTGGACGAAACGATCATCGCTGCAATCTCCTGGGCGCAAGCTAATGCGCTTTTGGGCCGGTCGCATAGGTCCACTCGTTGAGTAAGAATTGGCGCCACCCTTTCGAAGCTTTGC
>CAZCJY010000052.1:12438-13279 GCA_964498975.1 uncultured Methylocystis sp. | reverse complement strand
CACGGAGAGACGGCATGAAGCGGAAACTGGCCTTTGCGGGCGCGCTGACAGGCGCGGAGAAGGCGCTGCTGCGATTCCTGAAACAGGAAGCGCCCGACGCTTCCGCGAGCCTCGATGCGCTGATTGCGGCGAAGGCGGCGTGAGGGGCTTTTAGAGCTTTGCGCAGGCCGCGGCGAATTTTTTGAATTTGTCCGCGGCGCCGGTCAGCGGCGCATTGTGCTTCGCGGGGCCGACGGCGACCACAAGCGTGTCGCCGCCCGACATCGCCCCAAAGATCGGGTCCTTCGCTGCGATGCTTCCCTCAAAGCTCGGCACGCCCGCCTCTTCATTGGGCATGAGCTTGCCGGCGACCTTGGCTTTGGTTTCGCCCACGGCAAGGAGCGCGGTCGCCTTCTCGCCGGCTTTGAGCTTGTCGCTCGTCTCGGCGATCCAGATTTTCACCGCGCCGCTTCCCGGCTTGCAGGTGAAGCTCCCCAAGCTGTCGTCACTCTCCGGCACGCCATAGCCCAGATAAATGCTGTCGGCGTTCTTCTCCTCCAGGCCGCCGAGCGTCCAGACGCGGGCATTAGGCTCCGCTTGCGCGCTTGAAAGCGTCGCGAGGATCAGCGCGCCCGCAAAGGCCAGTTTCCGCTTCATGCCGTCTCTCCGTGTCCCGCCTTGCGCTTGAGCCCGAGGCGCCTATAGTCCGCGCGCAATCGCTTCCCGCCGAGCCAGAGCCGAAAATGACCCGCCCGAAGAAAGAAATCAAACGCGTCGTCCTCGCCTATTCGGGAGGTCTCGACACCTCCATCATCCTCAAATGGCTGCAAACGACCTATGGCGCGGAAGTCGTGACCTTCAC
>CAZCJY010000052.1:8389-12428 GCA_964498975.1 uncultured Methylocystis sp. | reverse complement strand
GGTCAGGGCGAAGAGCTTGGCCCGGCGCGCGAGAAGGCGCTGCTTCTGGGCGTGAAGCCGGAAAACATCTTCATCGAGGATTTGCGCGAGGAATTCGTGCGCGATTACGTCTTCCCGATGTTTCGCGCCAACGCTCAATATGAGGGCCTGTATCTCCTCGGCACCTCGATCGCGCGTCCGCTCATCGCCAAGAAGCAGATCGAGATCGCGCGCAAGATGGGCGCCGACGCCGTCTGCCACGGCGCGACCGGCAAGGGCAATGATCAGGTGCGGTTCGAACTCGGCTACTATGCACTGGAGCCCGACATCACCGTGATCGCGCCCTGGCGCGAATGGGATTTCGTCTCGCGCGCCGATCTCATCGCCTTCGCCGAAGCGAACCAGATTCCGATCGCCAAAGACAAGCGCGGCGAAGCGCCATTCTCGACAGACGCCAATCTTCTGCACACGTCTTCCGAGGGCAAGGTGCTCGAAGACCCGAGGGAAGAGACGCCCGATTACGTCTATTCGCGCACGGGCAATCCAGAGGATGCGCCGAATGAGGCGCAATACATCACGATCGACTTTGAGAAGGGCGACGCTGTCGCGATCGACGGCGTGAAACTTTCACCAGCGGCGCTGCTGGCAAAGCTCAACGACCTTGGCCGTACGCATGGCGTCGGCCGTCTCGATCTCGTCGAGAACCGTTTTGTCGGCATGAAGTCGCGCGGCATGTACGAAACGCCCGGCGGAACGATCCTGCTCGTCGCGCATCGTGGGATCGAGAGCCTGACGCTTGACCGCGGCGCGGCGCATCTCAAGGACGAACTGATGCCGCGCTATGCCGAACTCATCTATAACGGCTTCTGGTTCTCGCCCGAGCGCGAAATGCTGCAGGCGGCGATCGACAAGAGCCAGGAGCATGTCACGGGTCGCGTCCGCATCAAGCTCTATAAGGGCGGCGCGACGCTCGTCGGCCGCGAGAGCCCCTGGTCGCTCTATGACCAGGATCTTGTCACCTTCGAGGAAGGCGGCACTTATGACCAGCGCGACGCGGAAGGCTTCATCAAGCTCAACGCGCTTCGTCTGCGCACCTTGGCGAAGCGCGCCGCGCGCGGGGCGAAAAAATAACGGACCGCACGGATGATTTTTTGACGGACCGCCTAACGCCTCCCTCTCCCGCGCAGCGGGGGAGGGTGAGGGAGGGGGCATACATTCGAGCCGAGCGCAAATCGTATCGCCCCCTCTCCAACTCTCCCCCGCTTCGCGGGAGAGAGAGCGATTGCGCAGCGGTGGGAGCGTTGACGCTGGACCAAGACGCAATTGCGTCGACTCGCGCGCAGCCGCGCTCCCTTACTTCGCTTGACGATCTCATCGACGGCGGACTGCTCGCGCCGACGCACGCCGATGAATTGCAAGACATAGCGGCGCGCTACAGCGTTGCAATCACGCATGAAGTTGCCGACTTAATCGACCCCGCTGATCCGTACGACCCCATCGCGCGGCAGTTTCTCCCTGACGCGCGCGAGGCCGTCACGCTGCCGCAGGAGCGCGCCGATCCGATCGGCGACGATGCGCATAGTCCGCTGCCTGGGCTCGTGCATCGCTATCCCGACCGCGTGCTGCTCAAACTCTTGACCGTGTGCCCTGTCTATTGTCGTTTCTGTTTTCGCCGCGAGACCGTCGGGCGCGGCAAGGGCGATCTCTTGCCGGAGCGCGAAGTCGCGGCGGCGCTCGACTATGTCGCTGCTCACCCGGAAATCTTCGAAGTCATCCTCACCGGCGGCGACCCGCTGATGCTCTCGGCGCGCCGTCTCGCTTCCGTGTCGCGCCGCCTCGCGCAAATTCCGCATGTGCGTCTGCTGCGCGTCCATACGCGCGCGCCGACCGTCGCGCCCGAGCTTGTCACAAGCGACCGCCTCGCCGCGCTGCGCGAGAGCGGCAAGACGCTTTACGTCGCGCTGCACGTCAATCACGCGCGCGAATTGACCGACGCCGCCCGTGCGGCGATCGCGCGATTGCGCGGCGCGGGCGCCGTTTTGCTGTCGCAGACGGTGTTGCTTGCCGGCGTCAACGACAGCGCCGACGTTCTCGAGCGCCTGATGCGCGAATTGGCGCTTCTCGGCGTCAAGCCCTATTATCTGCATCATCCCGACCTCGCGCCGGGCACAGGTCATTTTCGCCTCAGCCTGGAGGCGGGCCGACGAATTTACGATGATCTGACGCGCCGCTTAACCAGCGTTGCGCTGCCGGCCTATGTTCTCGATATCCCCGGCGGTTTCGGCAAGGCGCGCATCGCCGAGGGCGCCGCCGCGCCGGACGGGCAAGGGGGATGGATCATCCTTGACCGGAACGGCCGGAAGCGACCCTATCGCGACGACCTCGAAACGCCGCAAGATTGACGCGATTCGCCCGCTTCCTCGAAGCCGCCTCTCGTAAGGCGAGATAGCGCTGTAAGGACCGCATGTGCGCAGACTGATCCTTCTCTTCGTTCTTCTCCTCATGGCGTTGTCGCCGGCGCCGTCGCGCGGCGACGAGGCGCCAGCGTCGATCGAGCAGTTCAACTCGCGGCTCGACCGCGCGCGGGCGACGCTCGACGAGGTGCAGAAAGCGCTGGAGGAGCCGAACCTCTCCGACAATGCGCTGCGCAGCCTGCGCGCGCGCATCGAGCCGCTCCCGCATGAGCTGGAAGAAACGATCGAGAAGCTGACGCCGCGCCTTGCAGCCATCGAAGCGCGTTTGAAGGAGTTGGCGCCTGTTGCGGCCAAGCCGCAAGAAGCGCCGAAAGAGCCGCCAAAAGCGCCGGAAAAACCAGCCGAGCAGAAGCCGCCCGCGAAGCCGGCCGGCAAGAACGGGGCGGAAAAGCCTGCGCCCGCCAAGGGCGCGCCCAACGCCAAGCCGGAGGCCGAGCCCGCGCAACCACAACCGCCGCCCGAGTCCGATGCCGAAGCCGCCGACGCCGCCGCGCGCGCCAGCGCCAACGCCGAGCTTGAAGACCAGCGTCGCCTCTATGACGCGGCGGACGCCACGCTCAAGCGCGCGCGCGCCATGCTGCTCGAAGCCCGCCAGCTTGCCGTGAGCATCGTCGCGCGCCAGCGCGGACTCTTCGCCAGGACGCTGTTCCTGCGCACCAGCGGCCTGTTTTCGCCGGCGCTGTGGCGCGTCGCGGTCGAGGATGCGCCCACGGTCATGCGCGCCTCGGCAAGCTTTCTTTCCGACCGAGCCGCCAATGTCGCAAATCGCATCGATAGCGGCCGTCGCGTCGAATTCATCGCCGTCATCCTCGCCATCTTTTTCGCCATTCCCCTGGCGCTGCTGCTGGCGCGCCGCGTCGCAAGGCGTACGGACGAGGATGTCGCGCCTGCGCCGCTGCGCAAGGCGGCGGGCGCCGGATGGACGGCGCTTATCGCTGCGGCGGCGCCCATCGCGGCGATCGTCGCGCTGAGCTTCGCGTTAGACGCGTTCGATCTCATCGACGCCGCGCTGGAGCCGCTTTGGCGGCGTATTGTCGAAGCCGTGGCGCGCGTCGCCTTCGCCTATGCCATCGCCCGCGCCGTGTTTGCCCCGTCGCATCCGCAATGGCGGCTCATTGATCTTGGCGATGGGCTCGCGCGGCTGATGACGTGGCTCATCACGCTCGCGGCGCTTGCTCTCTCCATCGCGCGGCTCCTTGAGCAGCTCGAAGAAACGGTGCAGGCGAGCCTTCCCGTAGTGATCGTCACGCGCGGCCTCGGCGTCATGATCGTCGCCGCGCTGGTCGTCGTTGCGCTTTTGAAGCTGCGCCGCGCGAGCGTCGAGGAGGGCGAAACCGTCGTGACGTCGGAAGGGCGCGACTGGTTGAGCGTCGCGCGCTTCTTCGGCGCCATCGCCGTCTTGGCGGTCGTTGGCGCCAGCGCGGCGGGCTACGTCACCTTCGCCAATTTCGTCATCTTGCAGATCGGCTGGATGGCGGCGGTGGCGGCGATTCTCTTTGTCGTCGTCACTTTGGCGCACGGCGGCGTCGAGGCGGCCTTCGCGCCGACGAGCCTATTGGGCCGCAACATGATCAGCGGGCTCGGCA
>CAZCJY010000052.1:1371-8379 GCA_964498975.1 uncultured Methylocystis sp. | reverse complement strand
CGCCCTTCCGACGTCACGACGGTTTCGCCCTCCTCGACGCTCGCGCCGCTCGCCGCGCTGCTCTCCGGCCTCGTCACGCTCCTTTGCTTTATCGTCGCGGCGCTTGTCGCCATCGCGCCGCTTGGGTTCGAGTCGGGCGATTTTCTCGCCAATATTCGTTCGGCGTTCTTTTCGTTCAGAATTGGCGATGTGACCATTTCGCCTTCCGGCGCGCTGGTCGCGATGCTGCTTTTCGCCGTCACGCTCGCCGCAATTCAGGGTCTTCGCCGTTGGCTGGATACGCGCCTGCTGCCGCTGACGCGGCTCGACCCGGGCCTGCGCAATTCGATCAGCGCGACGCTTGGCTATGCGGGATTCATCGTCGCGGCGTCGCTCGCCTTGTCATATGTCGGGCTTGGGTTTGAAAAGCTCGCGATCGTCGCCGGCGCGCTGTCTGTCGGCATTGGCTTCGGCCTTCAGTCGGTCGTCAATAATTTCGTCTCCGGCCTCATCCTGCTCTGGGAGCGCGCCATCCGCGTCGGCGACTGGGTCGTCGTGGGCGACGAGCAGGGCTATGTCAAACGCATCAATGTGCGCTCCACCGAGATCGAGACTTTTGATCGCGCGACGATGATCGTGCCGAACTCCAATCTCGTCGCCGGCGTCGTGAAGAATTGGGTGCGCGGCGACAAGATTGGCCGCATCAAGATCGCGCTCGCGCCCCATTCCGGCGTCGATCCGGAGCGGATGCGCGACATTCTGCTCGCGGCGGCGCGCGCGCAGGAGGGCGTGCTGCGCATTCCCGCGCCCCAGGTGATGTTCCTGGGCCTGGAGGCGAATTCCTTTCGATTCGAGCTCTGGTGTTATGTCGAGGACGTCGAGCAATCCTCGCGTGTGCGCAGCGATCTGCATTTCGATCTCTACCGGCGATTCAACGAAGCGGGCATCAGAATGACGCCCGAGGTCGTGGCGCCGGCGCCGACGGTCGTGCAAATTCCCGATCTCGACAAGCTCGCCGCGGCGGCGGCCGCGAGCGCTTTGGCGATCGAGGCCAATCTGATCGCGGAAAAGCCCGCCGAAGGCGAAGCTGGGACGAAGGGGCAGGAGGCGGAAGCCGACTCTGGAGAGGCGGAAAAAGAAGCCAGAAGGCAAGCGTAGCGCGCCCAAGCAAATGTCGCCGGCGTTCATTCTTTCTCAAGCAAAACGGAGCGAGATGCGTCTGATGTTTTCCCCGCTCCTTCGCCGTATCACGGCCCTTGCGCCGCTTGCCTTGCTCGCCGCGTGCAACGCAGCGCCCGGACCGACCTCGGTCGTCGAAGCGCCGCAGCCGGCGATGTATCGGTCGCTGGCGGCCGCCGACGCGAGCGTCGACGCCTCCGCGGCGCGCGAGATGATCTCGCTTTACCGGCGCAACAACGGGCTTGGCGCCTTGGCGCTCGATGACGGCCTGCAAGGCGTCGCCGAGGCGCAGGCGAAGGACATGGCGCGGCGCGGCGATCTCGAAGCGCGCGGCGCGCTTCCCTTGCGGCTGAGAGAGGCGGGCGTGGAAGCGTCGGCGGCGGTGGAGAATGTCTCGGCCGGTTACCGCACGCTGGCGGAGGCCTTCTCCGGCTGGAGAGATTCCGGACCGCACAACGCGCGCATGCTGGACAAGCGCGTGAAGCGCATGGGGATCGCGACGGCCTATGCGCCTGGCGCGAAATACAAGGTCTATTGGGCGCTGGTGCTCGTGGAGTGAAGGTTCAGGCCCGGGCCCGGCGCTTGCGCTTGCGGCGCCCCGACGTCTCGCCGCAGATGTCGGGGGCGGGATCGCTCAACTGGGCGGCGAGCGCATCGTCCATGCGCATGTAGCGCACGCCCAGAAAAAATAGAATTTGCGCTTCGCCCCCCGGCGTCTCGCTGCTTTTTCGCGCGCCTCGCGCGCGCGTTTGGAAGGCGATGACCTCCCCCATGGCGACCCTCTCCGCAGCCCTTAGCCGATGATGAATCGGCTATCGGAATGCAATTAGGAGTTGGTGAGGGTTAATGTTCCGTCAACGACCAGCGGATAATTTGTCGGCAAGAGTCGCGTGTCAGTCTGAGTGGTGTGCCGATGGTTACCGGAAAAGAACAGCGGCGTATCGTCGACGCCTCGCTGCTTCGGGCGATTGTCGATCAGTTCGTCGAAAGAACAATGCATCCGACAGCCGATATCCGGCAGTTCGAACAGCTCGCGCTTGGGCTCATCGACATTGTCGATTGTGAAACCGTCGCGCGTCTCGCGCTTCCCCTCTGCTTCCATCCGGAAACGCCGCCCTCGATCTTCGCGCGCCTTTTCGACAAAGGCGGCTCCGCGACGGCGCTCGCCTTCCAATTCGCGCCCTATCTCGCGCCGCGCGACATGATCGCGACCGCCGAGCACGGCCCCGCGGCGCTCGCCGTGGCGGTCGCGCGGCGGCGCGTTCTCGACCGCGAAACCGTCGCCGCGCTCGCATCCCGCAGCGAGACCGATGTGTTGCGCGCGCTTGCGAGCAATCCTGCTGCGCATTTCGACGCCGCGTCTCGCCGCGCCTTGGCGCTCGCGGCGCGCGACGACGCGACGCTCGCGCGCATGCTGCTCGATCGCGACGATCTCGATATTGATCCAGAGCCGCTGTTTCTCGCTGCGACACGGCTCGAGCGGATGGCGATCGTGCTCAACGCCTGTCGGCGCGCCTTGGCGACCGGCGGGTCCGAGGCGCCGCGTTGCGCCGACCCCGCTTTCGTTTCGCGTCTGGAGACGGCGGCGCAACGCCGCGATCGGGACGCGATGGCCAATCTTCTCGCCGACGCGCTCGATTGCCGCAAGGATCGCGCGCGCGCGCTTCTCGCCGATCCGCAAGGCGATGCGCTGGCTTTGGCCTTGGGCGCGCTCGGCGTGTCGTTGGAGTCGGCGACGCGCATCTTCCTTTGCGGCGACGCGGCGATCGCGCATAATGTCGATGGCGTGCGCGCGCTTATTGCTCTGATGCGCTCGACGCCGCAACGCGCCGCGGCGCGCATTGTCGGCGCGATGACCGGCGCCGCGCGGGCGGAACGCGAGACGCCGCGTCGCCTGGGGCTGCGGGAAGAGACGCAAGCGCTCGGCTGGCGGCGCGCCAATCCGGCGCTGGCCGGCGCGCGCGCGCCGCGCAAGCTCGATCAATCCGCATAAGGGTTACGCCGCGAGATCGACGAAGACGCGGCCGTTGCGGTCTTCGATTTCGACGATCCAAAGATCGGGATCGAACATGATCTCGCGCTTGAGCCGCGCTTCCGCTTCCGCCGGATCGAGCCAGTCGCCGGCATGAACCCGCGCGAACAGCCGGTCGACGCCTTCGGGCAACTCCTCGCTTTGCGGCGCAGGTCCATAAACCGCCGCGCGTCCGTCCAGCCGATCGAGCTTGATGAACACCGCGCCCGCTTCGGCCGCGCCGCGCCGGCGCAGCATGGCGACGGCGCCTTGGGCCTCCGCGCGCCGGATCAGCGCAGCGACGAATATGTCTGACCTCAGGCGCATGGCGCGCAAACTACAGCTTGTGCGGCTCGCTTGTCGAATGGGTTTCGATTCGGCGCGGTGCGGGCTATTGGCGCGCGAGGCCCGAGCGCGTTCCGAGTTGACGGAGAAGTTTTGGCGTCACGTCGCCTTTCGCCGGCAAGCCGCTGTCGCGCTCGAACTTTTCAAGCGCTTGCCGCGTGCCGGCGCCGAGAACGCCGTCGGGGCGCACGACATAGCCGAGTTTCAGGAGCGCGCGCTGGGCATAGAGCACGTTGTTGTCAGGTTTTTCCGCCTGCGGCGCGCCGCCGGCGAGCAACTGGCCAATGGGGTCGCGCTTCTTTTCGGCCGCGCGCGGCGCTTCGGTCTTGCCTGCGTCGATTTTGCCGGCCTCGACCTTGTCCATCTTGCCCGCGGCGGGATTTTTCGCCGCCGCGCGGAACGTTTCAATTGCGGCGGAGTCGGACTCGACGCGCGCAGCCTCGATTGCGGCGGGACGCGTGGGAGGCGTCGGCGTTTCGCCTTTAGACGGAAGGGAAATCTGCGTGGCGAAGAGCGGCGCCGGATGGCGTCCATCCTGGAAGAAAAGCGCGTTCATCGGCACGCCAATCGCGGCAAGGCCGGCGATGCCGAGGATGAGCGTCGCGCTGAGGCGCCTTGCGCCGAAGACGCGCGCGAAGATGGAGCGGCGCCCTTTTCCTTTCGCGGCGCGCCGCATGGCGCTGTCTTCGATGGACAAAGGCTGAAAGCGGGCGGCGCTGAGAGAAGCCTCACGCAATTTTCTTCACCGTTGCTTGTTTCGCGTCAGCGCCGACGGGCGTGGCGCCATGGCGCGCGATGGTTTCGATTTTCGCCAAAGCGCTTGCCGCTGCGCCGCCTTCGCGGCAATCGAGCGGTAGGCGCACGGTCACGGAAGTGCCGTTTTTGGGCGCGCTTTCGATCGTGATCGACCCGCCATGCAGTCCGACGAGCCCGCGCACGACGGAGAGGCCCAAACCCGTGCCTTCATAAGCGCGATCATGCGACGCGCTCGCCTGGAAGAAGGGATCGCCGAGCCGCGAAAGATCGCCGGCGCAAATGCCGATGCCGCTGTCCGCTACGGTGATCGCGACCTGATTTCCTTCGGGGTGGAGGCGCACCGTCACCTTGCCTTTCGGCGGCGTGAATTTGACCGCGTTAGACAGCAGGTTGAGCAGAATCTGCTTGCAGGCGCGCTTGTCGGCGACGATCTCGTCGATTTCGCCGTCATATTCCCGCGACAGCGCCACGCCCGTCTGGTCCGCTTTCAACTGCATCATGTCGCAGCACTGATCGATAAGCGCCGCCAGCGCGAAAGGTTCGGGGAGGAGCTGCATCGATCCCGACTCGATCTTCGACATGTCGAGGATCGTGTTCACGACTTCCAGCAGATGGTGGCCGGAATTGCTGATGATCTCCGCATATTCGCGCTGCTTCTCCGGCTCGTTCGGCGTGAGCTCCTGATTGGCGAGCATTTCCGAAAAGCCGATGATGGCGTTGAGCGGCGTGCGCAGCTCGTGGCTCACATTCGCGAGGAAGCGCGTCTTGCCTGCGGCCGCGCGTTCGCTTTCGGCGCGGGCGAGCACGACCGCCTCGTCGGCGCGCTTCGCGGCGGTCACGTCGCGCAAGATGCAGACGACGGGCAGGCTGGTTTCGACGCCGTCATCCGCGATCGCTTCGGCGCGGCACATGCGCGCGTCGAAATAGTTGAACACAGGCTCGGCGAATCTGTTGGAAGGATTATGCGCCACGCTCACCTGAACGCGCAGCACCGCGGTGGTCGGCGTATTGCGGTCGAATGCGTCGGACACAAGCTTGAGAAAGGCCGGGCGGTCGCCGATATGCACGCGCTGGAAAAAGCCGCGTCCGATCAGGTCCCGCCATTCGAGATCGTAGATCTTATGCGTGTCGCCTACGATGTCGTTCACGGCGCCGGTGCGATCGAGATGCAATATAATGTCGCCGATCGCGTCGGTGAGAAGCCGCAGATCCCTGGCGTTGCGCGCGTCGGCGCGCGTGCGGGCGTTCTCGGCGCGGATGGCGCAGACGGCGACGATGGCGATATAGAGCAGCAGCGGCGCGGCGAGCATCGCGACCGTTGTCGAATGTTCGACCGAGGAAGGGCTGGGCGCGTGAAAGCGCAGGCCGGCGGTCAGCGCCAGAACGTCGACAATCGCCGCCTCGATGACGAAGACCATGACGATTTCCGGCGTCAGCGCGGCCTCGACAAGCGAGATCGTCAACAGCGCAATGGAAATGGTTTCATAGCCGACGGTCAGCGCATTGACGGCGACGGCCATTGCGAGCCAGCCGAAAATCGACAGGCTCCGCGCTATGCGCAGATCGCCCGTACGCGCCAGCACAATGATCGAAATCAGCGGGATTTGCGCCAGGACGAAGATGACGCCCTGCGAGGCGCTCGGGACGCCGTAAAAAAACAGCCAGACCGGCGTGCCGAGCAGCACGCTGGCGGCGACGACGAGCCGTGCGAAAATGAAAGAACGGTGCCGAGCCGCGTCCAGCGGCCGCCCGGCCACGCTCTCATGCAGGAGGCAATCCACCCATGACGCGGGCCGGCTATGTTCGGCGAAGATACGCAAAATCACACGCTCCCGATTGCGCGCATTCTTACAAATTGTTCTTAAGCAGGTGCTAAGTCGGCGTGGAGCCCTCAACTTTTCATCAGCCTTACGCCGACATGGTTTGCAACTTGTTGCCGCGACGCCTCAAAAAATCTGGCCGGTCATTTACGAAGGCTCAACTCCGCAGCGCCATGACTTGCGCGAGACATGTAGGAAAAGGAGAGGCGCTTGGTCTTTCTCGCCAAATGCGCGATCTGCATTCTCCTCGTCTGCGTCGCGCTGCAGTGGCGTCCCCAAGGCGCGCCCCTTTCGGCCGCGCGCCATGGCGCGCCGGCGAGCGAAAGCGGACTCGCGCGTCAGGCCGCGGGCGCGGCCAATTCGCTGATGCGTGGGGGCGTCGAGGCCTTCGCCGATGCGACGCGCGAGAAATGTCTGGCTGCGCCGCGCGAGTGCCTTTCGGCGGCGCAGCGCCTGCAATCGGCGACGACGCGCGCGCGATAGACCGCGTCAATCCACGACGGCAAGGCGTGTAATAACCTGTGCCATTGTCAGACATTTTTTGCCGAATCGGAATTTTGACTCTAAAGATGGGCGCGCTTGGCGCGCGATTTTGAGGCCGAACCGCCACCGAGGCGCATTTCCGCAATCATCTCGCGCGACGCGTCCTTCGCGCCGCGAGCCATCCACTCTCCTCAAGGAGACGGCCATGTCCGACGAAACCGCTTCGCAACCCGAGGATACGGTCTCCCGCGCCGAATTGAACAATCTGCAGGAGCAACTGAAGGCGACGCGCATGGAGCGCGACCGGCAGATTTTCGAAAAGTCCGAGATCGTCGCCAAAGCGAATGTCTACGCCAAGGAGCGCGACGATCTGCGCGAAACGCTCGCCGCCATGAAGGCCGAACGCGATCGCTTCGCCAATGAGAAGGCGGAAGC
>CAZCJY010000052.1:0-1361 GCA_964498975.1 uncultured Methylocystis sp. | reverse complement strand
AAACGCAGGAGGCCTCGCGTCAGGCGGAGGCGGCCATCCGCCGCGCCGACGATGCCGCCGCCGAGATTGCGCGTCTGCGCCACGCCATCGCGACCGCGCCGTCGTCCGACCCCGCCGTCGTGCTGTGGAATTTGGTCTCGGAGCAGACCAAAGCCGCCGTCGCATGGGTGCGCGGGAAAATCCCCCCAGACAGCCAATTCCTGCCCTGGTTCGATAAAACCATCGAGGTCGTGACGCAGATCGGCTGCATGGCGGTCAAGCTCGCGGACGCCTTCATTCGCTGGGCGGTTCCGAAAGCGATCGAACTGTTCAACCGCGGCAAGGCCGAGCTCGAAGCCCGCATGGCCAAGAAGTAGCAGGGCGGGGCTCACCCCCGCCCCAAAGCCTGTTGGCGTTCGCCCGCCGCGCCAATGTGGCGGGCAGGTTAAGCGCGCCCTTTCCTTCCGCTCTGGGCGCTGCTATCCCCCGCGTCATGACCGCCCATAAAATCGAAAATATCCGCAATTTCTCGATTGTTGCGCATATCGACCACGGCAAATCGACGCTCGCGGACCGGCTGATTCAGGAGACCGGGACGCTCAAAGCCCGCGAGATGGTCGAGCAGGTGCTCGATTCCATGGATATCGAGCGCGAGCGCGGCATCACCATCAAGGCGCAGACCGTGCGCCTCAATTACAAGGCCAAGGACGGCAAGGACTATGTCCTCAATCTGATGGACACGCCCGGGCATGTGGACTTCGCCTATGAAGTCTCGCGCTCGCTCAAGGCCTGCGAGGGCTCGCTCCTCGTCGTGGATGCCTCTCAGGGCGTCGAGGCGCAAACGCTCGCTAACGTCTATCAGGCGATCGACGCCGGCCATGAGATCGTGCCGGTCTTGAACAAGATCGACCTGCCGGCGGCGGAGCCCGAGCGCATCAAGGAGCAGATCGAGGAAGTCATCGGCCTCGACGCCTCGGACGCCGTGCTCATTTCGGCGAAAACCGGCATCGGCATTCCCGACGTGCTGGAGGCGATCGTCACCCGCCTGCCGCCGCCTTCGGGCGACGAAAAGGCGCCGCTGAAGGCGCTGCTTGTCGACAGCTGGTACGACGCCTATCTCGGCGTCGTCGTGCTCGTGCGCATCTTCGACGGCACCCTAAAGAAGGGCCAGAAGATAAAGATGATGGCGGCCGACGCCCATTATGAAGTCGATAAGATCGGCGTCTTTCGTCCCAAGATGCAGGATGTGACGACGCTCGGCCCCGGCGAGGTCGGCTTCATCACCGCGCAGATCAAGCAGGTGGCCGACACGCGCGTTGGCGACACCATCACCGACGACAAGAAGCCGACCGCCGAGCCGCTGCCGGGCTTCAAGCCGGCGC
>CAZCJY010000051.1:4939-13382 GCA_964498975.1 uncultured Methylocystis sp. | reverse complement strand
ACTCGCAATGCAAGATCAAATATCATTGGGATCCAGCCCAGCAAAAATGCTGTCGTTACGTGCCGCCCGTCACACAGTGATTTTCCTCAAGACGCGGGCGCGCAGTTCAGGTCGATTAAGGAGGAGCTGCGGATGAGCCGATTGAGCGCGGTCGCCCTGGTCGGGCTTAGTCTCTGTTGCGGGCTCGCCCCTTTCCCCGCCGCCGCGGGCATCGGCGCGCATCTCGAAGCGGCGATGGAGCATACGCAAGAAGCGATCGACGACGGCGCGAAGGGCGACGCCAAGGAGGTCGTCGTCCATGTCACGAGCGCCCTCGGCCACGCCCGTGAAGCGCTGCATAAGGAAGCGCTCGAAATGGACCGCGCCGCCAATAAGCTGCTGCATCGGGCGATCCGCCATTTGCGGCTGGCCGAGATGCGCGCCCGCTTCGGCGACGCGGCCCGCGCCACGAAGCACGCGACCGACGCGCTGACTGAGTTGAAAAGGATCAAATGACGCCCAAAAAGGGCGCGGCGAGGATCTATTGGCGGCGACCGACTTTCACGATCTCGCCTCGGCCTTTGTGACGCTGCTCGTCGTCGTGGAGCCTTTGGGGCTCGCGCCTATTTTCCTGGCGACGACGGTCGGACATAGCGAAGCCTCGCGCGGGAGGATCGCTGTCCGCGCCTGCGTTTACGCCTTCGCGATCCTCGCGGGCGCCGCCTTCGGGGGCGAACGCCTGCTCAACGCCGTCGGCATTTCGCTGCCGGCCTTTCACATCGCCGGCGGCATGTTGTTGTTTTCGATCGCCTCGGAAATGGTGCTCGGCGTTCGCATTCGCCGCGAGGCGCATGCGGCCGCGAAGGCGGTCGAGGAGAATGGGCGCCACATCGCGGCCTTCCCGCTCGCCATCCCGCTCATGGCCGGGCCCGGCGCGATAACGGCGACGCTGCTCCTCGCCGGACAGGCTCAGGGCGATCCGACGCGACTCGCGGCGCTCATTCTCTCGATCACGGCCGTGATGCTGATCAGCTATCTCGTCTGCCGTCTCGCGGGACGCGTCGAGCGCGTATTTGGAACGTCGGTCAATGTCGTCGTCGCCAAGCTGCTCGGCGTGCTGCTGGCCGCGCTCGCCGTGCAATTCGTCCTCGACGGCGTGCGGGCCCTGCTGCGCGGTTGAGCAGCTCTCGCGCCGCTAATGCGCGACGTCCGACCAAATCTTGCGTTTGGTGAAGTAAAGCAGCGCGGCGAACAGGATGAGGAAAGCGACCACGCCGAGGCCGATCTTCTTGCGCGCCTCGAGATGCGGCTCCGCCACCCACATCATGAAGGCTGAGACATCCTTGGCGTATTGGTCGATGGTCTGCGGCGCGCCATCCTCATATGTCACCGACCCGTCGGAAAGCGGCGGCGGCATGCCGATGCGCCGTCCCGGCATATAGGGGTCATAGAACTGGCCATCGGGCAGCTTCACGTCCGGCGGCGGATCGCGATAGCCCTCCATCAGCGAGACGATATAGTCGACGCCATGCTCCTGATAGGAGAAGCCCGGCAATGCGTCGAACAGGAAGAGCGGGAAACCCCGCGAATAGCCGCGCGCCTTGGCGAGCACTGAGAAGTCGGGCGGATAATTGCCCGCGAGCGCTGCGCGCGCCGCCTGCTCATTGGCGAAAGGCGGCGGGAAGCGGTCGCTCGGGCGCCCCGGCCGCTCGAAATATTCGCCCGCCTCATTCGGGCCGTCCTTGATCTTGTAGCTCGCCGCAAGTTCCTCAACTTCCTTCTCGGAAAACTCCGGTCCGCCAGGTTGCGAGAGATTGCGGAAGGCGAGCATCTTGATCGAGTGGCAGGTCGAGCAGACTTCCTTGTAAACCTTGAACCCTCTGCGCAACTGCGCCCTGTCGTAGCGGCCGAAAACGCCGGCGAAGCTCCAATCATAGCGAAGAGGCTTTTCTTCGTGCCGCGCGCTCTCCTGGCGCGCCTCCTTCTCCGCCGCAGACGGCGCCGCTCCCTGCTCTTCCGCGCCCGCCGGAGCCGAGAGCGCAAAAGCGGCCACCATGATGACGGGGAACAAAGCTAAACGCTTCATCGGCGGCGTGCGCTCCGGCTTAATCTGCAGGTCAGACATGGGAGGTTTCCCGACGCGCGACGGAAACGTCGATTGACTCGGGAACCGGATCGGATTTCTCGACCTTGCCGATCAGCGGCAGCACCACCAGGAAATGCAGGAAATAATAAGCCGACAGCACGCGCGCGAACCACAGATAAGCGCCCTCCGCCGGCTGGGCGCCGAGATAGCCGAGCCCGATGCAGACCGCGAGAAAAACCCAATATTCCTTACGGAAAAGCGGCCGGTAGGTCGCGGATCTCACCTTCGACGTATCGAGCCAAGGCAACGCCGCCGTAATCAGAATCGACAGGAACAGCGCAATGACGCCGAGCAGCTTATTCGGGATGGCGCGCAAGATCGCGTAGAAAGGCAGGAAATACCATTCGGGCACGATATGCGGCGGCGTCACCAAGGGATTGGCCTCAATGTAATTGTCCGGATGGCCGAGATAGTTCGGGACGAAGAACGTCATCCAGGCATAAGCGACCAGGAAAACCGCGATGCCAAAGGCATCCTTCATCGTCGCGTGCGGCGTGAAGGGAACCGTGTCCTTCTTAATATCCTTCACTTCGACGCCAGCGGGATTGTTCTGCCCGGTGACATGCAGCGCCCAAACATGCAGCACAACGATCGCGACGATGATGAAGGGCAGCAGATAATGCAGCGCGAAAAAGCGGTTCAGCGTCGGATTGTCGACGGAGTAGCTCCCCAGCAGCCATAGGGTGATCGATTGCCCAACAACCGGAATGGCCGAGAACAGATTGGTGATCACGGTGGCGGCCCAGAAGGACATCTGTCCCCAGGGCAGCACATAGCCGAGGAATCCCGTCGCGATCATCAGCAGGAAGATGATCACGCCCAAAATCCACAGCACCTCGCGGGGCTCCTTGTAGGAGCCGTAATACATGCCGCGAAAGATATGAATGTACGCCGCCAGGAAGAACAGCGAGGCGCCGTTGGCGTGCGCATAGCGCAGCACCATTCCCCAGTTTACGTCGCGCATGATGTGTTCGACGGAGTCGAACGCCATCGTCGTTTCCGGCGTGTAATGCATCGCGAGCACCACGCCGGTGATGATCTGCGCGACCAGCATGAAGGACAGGATCGCCCCGAACACCCACATATAGTTCAGATTCTTGGGCGTCGGATATGCGACGAAGGATCCGTGCATGAAGCTCAATATCGGCAACCGACGCTCCAGCCATCGGGCGAAGCCGCTCTTGGGCGTGTATTTGGAATGTCCTTCCATGGGGATCGTCTCGGTGCTCTCGGAAAACGTCGCGCGCGACGGGGTGGGAAGCGCCGGGCCGCCGGCTAGCCGATCTTTATCTTGTTCTCGCCAATGAAGGCATATCGCGGCACTTCCAAATTGGTCGGCGCCGGGCCGCTGCGGATCCGGCCGGAGATGTCATAGGTCGAGCCGTGGCAAGGGCAGAACCAGCCATTGAATTCGCCTTCCTTGCCGGTGGGGATACAGCCAAGATGCGTGCAGACGCCGATGACGACGAGCCACTCGGGCTTTTGAACGCGTTTGGAGTCGGCTTCGGGATCAGGCAAATCGGCCAGCGCCACGTCTTCGGCGGCCTTGATTTCCGCCGCCGTGCGGTGACGAATGAAAACCGGCTTGCCGCGCCACTTCACCGTGACGATCTGACCTTCGGGAATGGCGGAAATATCAACCTCGATAGAGGCCAAGGCGCGCGTGGAGGCGTCTGGATTCATTTGCGCAATGAGCGGCCAGACCGCGGCGCCGGCGGCGCCCGCCGCGGCAGCGCCCGTCGCGACGTAGAGAATGTCCCGCCGGCTCGGCTCCGCCGCTTTTGCGGCCATGTCTTTGCTGGTCACGCGTAACCTCTCCCAACGCTCTCAATATCCGGCGCGTCCGCGAGAGACGCCCCGCCTGCGCGACGATCGTTTCATGTTTTGGCCGCGCCGGCCAGTTTCGCCGTGCGAAAACGACGCCGCGGGCAAAGCTCAGGCTCCGTCCGGGGGAGAGATATGTGGCGCGAATCGCCGCCAGTGTCCACAAGCGGCGGCAGGGAAATTTCGCCATTTTCCCCGCAATGCGGCGCCACCATGACTTTCGCGGCGTTATGCCGCAAATTCCGAAGCTTGTCATGGCGACGGGACGCCGCGGATGCCCTTACTGACGCTTGCCCTATTTCAACCGGACATACCCCAGAATACGGGCGCGATGCTGCGAACTTGCGCATGTCTCGGCGTCCGCGCGGCAATCATCGGACCGGCGGGGTTTCCGACCAGCGACCGCGACTTCCGCCGCGCCGGCATGGACTATCTCAACCATGTGACGATCGATCGACACGCCTCCTTCGCCGCCTTCGAGGAGTGGCGCAAGTCGCGTATCGCGGCGGGGGAAGCGCGCCGACTCCTGCTACTCTCGACCCGCGCGTCCGCCTCCTATCTCGAGTGCGCCTATCGCGCCGGCGACATTCTGCTCGTTGGCCGTGAGTCGGCCGGCGCGCCGGACGAGGTCCATGCGGCCGCCGATCTCGCCTTGCGCATCCCCGTCGGAGCCGGCCTGCGCTCGCTCAATGTCGCGGTCGCGGCGGCGATGGCGATGGGCGAGGCGCTGCGCCAATTGCGAACGCTTTGAACGCATGTGCGGCCGCGCACAGCGCGCGCCGGAACAGCCGCCTAGCGTGCGAGCATACATTCTCTGTTAACTCGCCATTCACATTTCATCGGGGAGGGCGACATGAATTATCATAATCTTCGCGCCACGCTCTTCGTTTTGGAGCGTTGCTCAAAATTCATCAACTGCGCGCTGATCACCGCCGCGGCGGGGCTCATTTTTGCGGCCCTGCTGATGGAGTTTTCGACGATCCGCACCGGGGTGGTCGACTTGATGGCCAGGGTCAAGAATGTGGAAGCTCTTGAGCTCCCCAGTTTCAAGATGGCGTTCTGGTCGCGGGAAACCGCGTCAGTCATCCCATGGTTCGAGGGATTAAACGACGATAAGAAAGCCATGCTGACCGACGATATCCGCGCGCTGAAACCCGAATGGCTCGAGCGCCTGCTCAACGTCGGCGCGCTACGCAATCTTTGCGAATATGAACGCCCCACCCCGGAAATGCGGGAGGAAGTGGCGATGGATTACAAGCTCGAAGAGATGGGGCTGATCGAGATCGAGCCATCGCGCGAGGTTGAGGCGGCGGCGATGCGGGATATGCGGCAAAGCCAAAGCGAGAACGCAACGAGTTGGACCATCGGCAAGCCGGTTGCCTGCTATGCGGCGATCCTGAAAGATCGCGGCTGGCTCGTGAAAACGGCGGTGCTCCAATATCTCGCCGCAGGCTTGGCTAATATCGCGAGTCCCCAAGCGGAAGCGCGCAGCCGACGCAAGGAAATGAGGATGGCGCGTAGCGACATCCGCTGACCGCGCTATCTCGGCGACGCGCCGATTTGACAAGGTGCGGCCCTCGGCGTGATGAAGCGACTTCAAGAGCGCCTTCATGAGTCATCGACTCATGAAGGCGCTCCAATTTCTTTAATTGACGCATTTATCTCAGCCGAACCGGCATCCGCTTCGGCGGAAAATGCTCTAAGAAGGGGCCGCCATGAACGCCGCGCAGGGTCAGCTCGAAAGCCGCAAAGCCGCCGCGCGCGACTGGTTCGAGGCGCTGCAATTGCGCATCATCGCCGCCTTCGAGGCGCTGGAAGAAGAAGCGTCCGGGCCCTTTTCGCCCGAGGCGACGACGCCTGGACGCTTCGCGCTCACGCCCTGGTCCCGCACGGATCACAGCGGCGCGACTTTAGGAAACGCCGCTCGAAACATCGGCGGCGCGCCCGGCGGCGGCGGACGCATGGGAATAATTCATGGCCGCGTGTTCGAGAAAGCCGGCGTGCATTGCTCGACGGTTTTTGGGACCTTTGCGCCCGAATTCGCCAAGCAGATTCCCGGCGCAGCGGAAGACCCGCGTTTCTTCGCCACCGGGATTTCGCTGATCGCGCATCCTTGGAACCCGAACGTGCCGGCGGTGCATATGAACACGCGCTTCGTCGTGACGACGAAGGCCTGGTTCGGCGGCGGCGCCGATCTCACCCCCGTGCTCGACGCGCGGCGCACGCAGGACGATCCCGATACGCTCGCCTTTCACGCCGCGATGCGCGACGCCTGCGAGCGCCATTCGGTCGCGGATTATGCGCGCTTCAAGCAATGGTGCGACGAATATTTCTTCCTCGCCCATCGCAACGAGCCGCGCGGCATCGGCGGCATTTTTTATGACTATTTCAATAGCGCCGGAGATGCCGCAAATTCCGCCTGGGACAAGGATTTCGCCTTCACGCGCGACGTCGGCGAAAGCTTTCTTGCGATCTATTCCGAACTCGTACGGCGTAACTTTACAAAGCCATGGAGCGACGCCCAGCGCGAGGAGCAGCTCGTGCGCCGCGGCCGTTATGTCGAATATAATTTGCTCTATGACCGCGGCACGATCTTCGGCCTCAAGACCGGCGGCAATGTCGAGTCGATACTCTCCTCAATGCCGCCGATGGTGAAGTGGCCGTAATCATTGCGGTCGCAACGACAACACGCGTCATGGCCGGGCTTGTCCCGGCCATCCACGCAATCCGGCGCTCACATCCTTTCGATAATCAGCGCAATGTCACGGCGTGGATGCCCGGCGCAAGGCCGGGCATGACGCGCGCGTGCGCGCTACCCGAACGTCCACGTCCTGTTCAGCGCAAAGGTCGCGAACATCGCGAGAGCCGTCGTCACGACCTGCGCTGGCAGATAGGGCGCGCCCCAGCGCTCGACGAAGAGGCTCATCAGCGCGTAAGTGACGCAAAAGCCCACAAAGGCGACAAGCGCAAAGCGCCATGTCGCTTCATGGTGCGGCCGCTCGCTTGCGAAAGTGTGGCGGCGATTGAGCGCATAGGCGACGACGCCCCCCGCGACATAGCCGCAAAGCGTCGCCGGCACGGCGCGCCATCCGCCGACTTCCACAAGCGCGATCAGGATGGCGTAGTGGACGAGCGTCGCGCCGGCGCCGACGGAGGCGTATGTCGCAAGTTGGCGCGTCGTCGACATGCTCAGCGCGGCATCGTCGCGTAGTGGCGCGCGATCTCCCGCATCTCCGCGTCGGAGAGCTGGCGGCTCATGTAGCGCATCTCCTTATGCGGCCTCTTGCCGGAACGAAACGCCCTGATCTGGTTGAAGAGATAGAGCTCGTGCTGTCCGGCGAGATGCGGCGCGTCGGCGCTTTTGGCGATCCCATCCGCGCCATGGCAGGCCGCGCATTGGACGATGACGTCGGAGAGGTCAAGCTTTTCCTGCGCAACGGCGGCGGAGCCGCAGGCCGCCGCTGCGAACGCCGCAATGGAAAGGCGAAAAACCGACATGAAGAGGCTCCCCTATTGGAGCGATTTGGCACGAAGCCGGCAAGCCGGACAAGTTCGGCGGGGCAAACCACGCGCCGGGGGTTCACACTTGCGTCATTCTCGTCTAGACAGGCGACGAGACTTTCGAGCCGGGCGCGCCCGCTCGCCGCCTGCATAGCCCGTCGCTGGCGACGGGCGTCCAAAGACAGATATGACGGGCAAGTTCGGGACGCGTTCCGGTCCAAGGGCCGGAAACGCGGCCCTTTTTTATGCGCGCTCCCCTGCCCTCCGGGCGGCCAATAGGATCACATGCCGAAAAGAACCGACATTTCGACCATCATGATCATCGGCGCCGGCCCTATCGTCATCGGCCAAGCCTGCGAATTCGACTATTCCGGCACGCAGGCCTGCAAGGCGCTGAAGGCCGAGGGCTACCGGATCGTCCTTGTGAACTCCAATCCCGCGACGATCATGACGGACCCGGAGACGGCCGACCGCACCTATATCGAACCGATTACGCCGGAGATCGTCGCGAAAATCATTGAGAAGGAGCGCTACGCCGCTCCCGGCGGCTTCGCGCTGTTGCCGACCATGGGCGGCCAGACCGCCCTCAATTGCGCCCTTTCGCTCGAAAAAATGGGCGTGCTGAAAAAATTCGACATCGAGATGATCGGCGCCACGGCGCACGCCATCGACAAGGCCGAAGACCGCGAGCTCTTCCGCGAGGCGATGACGAAGATCGGTCTCGACACGCCGCGCTCGCATCACGTCAAGACTCTGCCCGCGGCGCTCGAAGCGCTCGACGACATCGGCCTGCCGGCGATCATCCGCCCCTCCTTCACGCTCGGCGGCACGGGCGGCGGCATCGCGTACAACAAGGCCGAGTTCATCGAAATCGTCGAGCGCGGCATTGACGCTTCGCCGACCAATGAAGTGCTGGTCGAGGAAAGCGTGCTCGGCTGGAAGGAATATGAGATGGAGGTCGTCCGCGACAAGGCGGACAATTGCATCATCATC
>CAZCJY010000051.1:0-4929 GCA_964498975.1 uncultured Methylocystis sp. | reverse complement strand
ATCATCATCTGCTCGATCGAGAACGTCGATCCGATGGGCGTGCACACGGGCGACAGCATCACCGTTGCGCCGGCGCTGACGCTGACCGACAAGGAATATCAGATCATGCGCGACGCCTCGATCGCCGTGCTGCGCGAGATCGGCGTCGAGACGGGCGGCTCCAACGTGCAATTTGCGGTCGATCCCAGAAACGGCCGCATGATCGTGATCGAGATGAATCCGCGCGTGTCGCGCTCTTCGGCGCTGGCCTCCAAAGCCACGGGCTTTCCGATCGCCAAGGTCGCGGCGCGGCTGGCTGTTGGCTATACGCTCGACGAGATCGCCAATGACATCACCGGCGGCGCGACGCCGGCGTCTTTCGAGCCGACGATCGACTATGTCGTCACCAAGATTCCGCGCTTCGCTTTCGAGAAATTTCCGGGCTCGGAGCCGATCCTCACCACGGCGATGAAGTCCGTCGGCGAAGCCATGGCGATCGGCCGCAATTTCGCCGAGTCGCTGCAAAAGGCGCTGCGCTCGCTGGAGACCGGCATTTCCGGCCTAGACGAGATCGAGATCGAAGGTTTCGGCAAAGGCGACGATATGAATGTGCTGCGCGGCGCGCTCGGCACGCCGACCCCGGATCGACTGCTTATCGTCGGACAGGCGCTGCGCCTCGGCATGACGACGGAAGAGATCCACGAGGCGAGCAAGATCGATCCTTGGTTCATCGAGCGCATCGCCGAAATCGTCGCGCTCGAAAATAAGGTGAAAAAATTCGGCCTCCCGCAGGACGCGGAGAACCTCCGCAAGCTTAAATTCGCAGGCTTCTCCGACACGCGCCTTGCGACGCTCGCGGGAGTCGAGGAAGCCGCCGTGCGCGAACTGCGCCATCGGCTGGGCGTGCGCCCCGTCTATAAGCGCATCGACACTTGCGCGGCGGAATTCGCTTCGCCCACGGCCTATATGTATTCGACCTATGAAACGCCGTTCGCCGGCGTTGCGGCCGACGAGGCGCGACCTTCGGACCGGAACAAGATCGTCATTCTCGGCGGCGGCCCGAACCGCATCGGCCAGGGCATCGAATTCGACTACTGCTGCTGCCACGCCTGCTTCGCGTTAGCCGATGCCGGTTTCGAGACGATCATGATCAACTGCAATCCGGAGACAGTGTCGACCGATTATGACACGTCGGACCGGCTCTATTTCGAGCCGCTGACGAATGAGGACGTGGCGGAAATCCTCGATGTCGAGAAATCCAACGGCAAACTTGTCGGCGTCATCGTCCAATATGGCGGTCAAACGCCGCTAAAGCTGGCGCATGGCCTGGAGCAGGCAGGCGCGCCGATCCTTGGCACGCCGGTCGATTCCATCGATCTCGCCGAGGACCGAGACCGCTTCAAGCGTCTCCTCGACAAGCTCGGCCTGAAGCAGCCGAAAAACGGCATCGCCTATTCCGTGGAGCAGTCGCGCATCGTCGCCGGCGAACTCGGCCTGCCGCTCGTGGTGCGCCCGAGCTATGTGCTCGGCGGCCGCGCGATGGCGATCATCCGCGACCAGAACGAACTCGACGACTATCTCCTGGGCACGCTGCCGAGCCTCGTGCCCTCCGATATCAAGGCGCGCTACCCCAACGACAAGACCGGGCAGATCAATATGGTGCTCGGCAAGAACCCGCTGCTGTTCGACCGCTATCTCACCGATGCGATCGAAGTCGATGTGGATTGCCTCGCCGACGGCGAGAAGGCTGTCGTCGCCGGCGTCATGGAGCATATCGAGGAGGCCGGCATTCATTCCGGCGATTCCGCCTGCTCGCTGCCGCCGCGCTCGCTCGCGCCGGAGACGATCGCGGCGCTGGAGACGCAGACCAAGAGCCTCGCCATGGCGCTCGGCGTCGTCGGACTGATGAATGTGCAATTCGCGCTCAAGGACGGCGAGATCTATGTGCTGGAAGTCAACCCGCGCGCGTCCCGGACCGTGCCCTTCGTGGCGAAGGTTGTCGGCAGCCCCATCGCCAAGATCGCGGCGCGCGTGATGGCGGGCGAGAAGCTTGCGAGCTTCCCCGAGCCCAACACCCGGCCCGACCACGTCGGCGTGAAGGAGGCGGTTTTTCCCTTCGCGCGTTTCCCCGGCGTCGACACGGTGCTCGGCCCGGAGATGCGCTCGACGGGCGAAGTCATGGGCGTGGACAGCTCTTTCGAGGCCGCCTTCGTCAAGAGCCAATTGGGCGGCGGCACGAAGGCGCCGCGCGAGGGCGTCGTTTTCGTCTCCGTGAAAGACGCCGACAAGGGTCGCATCATTCCAGCGGTGCGGATATTGAAGGAGATCGGTTTCTCCGTCGTCGCCACCGGCGGCACGGCGCGCTATCTCGTTGAGCAAGGCATCCCGGCGAAGAAGCTCAACAAGGTTTCGGAAGGCCGGCCGCATATCGTCGACGCGATCAAGAACGGCTCGATCCAACTGGTCTTCAACACCACTGAAGGCGCCCAGGCGCTGGCGGACTCGCGCTCCTTGCGCCGCGCAGCGCTTCTGCATAAGGTTCCCTATTACACGACCCTGGCCGGAGCGGTCGCGGCCGCCCAGGGCATACGGGCCTATGTGTCGGGAGACCTACAGGTCCGGGCGCTGCAGGATTATTTCCCGCCGCCGCGGCCAACTGATATCTAAGGAGTTTCTGCCCCGGAAGCTTTCCGGCGAGATGCGCGATGATCAGCCGCCTTTTTTGCGGCTCAACCATGACGGATAAGAATCGGGTCCCCCTTTGGCGCGCGCCGGCGGGCGCGGCGGCTATATCCCGCTCAAAAAGCAAATCTGTAAGAAAGGCGAGAAAGCGAAAGCAATGGACAAGGTGCCCATGACCGCCCCCGGCTATGCCGCGCTCGGCGAGGAATTGCGCCGCAGGCAGCAGGAAGACCGCCCGCGCATCATTCAGCAGATTGCTGAGGCGCGCGCCCATGGCGACCTTTCGGAAAACGCCGAATATCACGCCGCCAAGGAAGCGCAGTCCTTGAACGAGGGCCGCATCGCCGAGCTCGAGGACAAGCTTTCGCGCGCCGAAGTGATCGACGTATCGAAGCTCACCGGCTCGACGATCAAATTCGGCGCGACGGTGACGGTCGTGGACGAGGACACAGAGGAAGAGAAGGCCTATCAGATCGTCGGCGAGACGGAAGCCGACGTGAAAAGCGGCCGGGTGTCGATCACGAGCCCCATCGCCCGCGCGCTGATCGGCAAGACCGTCGGCGACACCGTCGAAGTGACGACGCCCGGCGGCGGCAAGAGCTACGAGATTTTGAAGGTCGCGTTTGGCTGAGGCGGGAGGCGGCTCCGCCTCCTCCCTATCCTTCTCCGCTAGAGCGGGAGAGGCTTCCAGTGGAGGCGTTTCGAGTCGCCCGCTCCTTCCGCCGCTCACGACAATCCGCATCCTCTCCGACGGCCGCGCCGGCCATGAGGCGCAGACGCTGGGCATCGCCGAGGCGCTAGGACTGACGCCGGACATTCAACCTATTGCGCCGCGCCCATTCTTCGCCGCGCTCGCGCCCTTCGGGCCGCCCGACACGCGCGACGCGAAAGCCTTCGCCCCACCCTACCCCGATATCGCGCTTGCCGCCGGCCGGCGGACGATTCCGGCGCTGCGACGGCTAAAGCGCGCGTCCGGCGGGAGAACCTTCACGGTCTATGTCAATGCGCCCGCTACCGGGCCGCGCACGGCGGACTTCATCGTTGCGCCGATGCACGACGGCCTGTCCGGAGCCAATGTCGCAGCGTCGCTGACGCCGGCAAACCGCATCACGCCCGAACGCCTCGCCGAGGCGCGCGCCGCGCCCGACCCGCGCATCGCCGCGCTGCCCTCCCCCCGCGCCGCGCTGCTAATCGGCGGCGACAGTCGGCATGGCGCCTATGGAGCGGGCCATATCGCGCAACTAACTGACATCGCCCGTTCGCTGCTCGCGAGCGGCCGCAGCGTGATGGCGACCGCCTCGCAGCGCACGCCCGCGGCCTTACGCGACGCGCTAAAGGAGACACTCGCGGCGCCGCGGGGCTTTTTCTGGAACGGCGACGGCGAGAACCCGTATTTGTCGATGCTCGCCAACGCCGGCCAGATCGTCGTGACCGGCGACAGCGTGAACATGGTCGGCGAAGCCGTCGCGACTGGCGCGCGGGTCCATGTCGTCGCGCCGCCTGCGCGCGCCCGTAAAATCGACGCCTATCTCACGGCGCTACGCGACGCGGGCGCGATTCGCATCTGGAACGGCGCGCTGGAGGAGTGGCGCGCGGAACCGATCAATTCGACGCCAATGATCGCCCGCGCCATTGCGACGGCCTATTTGCGCTTCGCGGCTCTGCAAGCCTGACCCGCCCAACCCAGGCAGAGCGTCTTAACGAGCGCAGGGACAATGCTTGAAAAAGCCGCCGCGCGCCGATAAGAGTGACGCGCCGCGCGCCGCCATGGCGCAGCGCAATCGCCGCAATAGCTCAGCTGGTAGAGCACATCATTCGTAATGATGGGGTCGGGGGTTCGAATCCCTCTTGCGGCACCAGCCGTCTTGATGAATTCATGTTTTCATACGGTTGCGCTTCAGGCTAGCTGGACCTCGGCGTCCATCGCATCGATGGCGGTTTCGGTTCGATCGTCAGGTTTGCAATGCCCGCATCCTCGCACGTTCTTGAGGCCAGTTCCGCGGGCGACTGCAAACGCTTTTTCGCTATTTGGCTGTGGACCGAGCCATTCCGTCGCGAGATGTGCTTTCAGTCCCGGCCTTCGCTGGCCCTTTCCTTCATTGCAGTGAGGACATGATCCTTTGTGAACGGTCGCCGACCGGTGGGCTGGAGCCAAGAAAACATAAAAGTTCATGACTGGTTTCTCCGCCGGGATCACCGCTAACAGCTACGACCTGCGATCGGGCTCTCAGCTTGCTTAGAGCTGCACGATTAGACCGTCCCTAGCGA
>CAZCJY010000050.1:0-13549 GCA_964498975.1 uncultured Methylocystis sp. | reverse complement strand
CCTTCGATCACGTCTGGCCGAAAGACCCGGCGAGGAAATCGCCGCAGCGGCGCCGGCATTTCAACCTGCCGGAAAATGCGGAGCTGTTCGCCGATTTTACGGGCGATCGCGAGAAGTGGTTCATCCGCAAGGCGAATGGCGGCGACTTTAAGACGCTCGCCGCGGGGGGAGAAACCGGCCTGCGCGCGCTGCCGATCATTCCGCTGATCGAGGCGCTCCAACAGGAGATCGTCATCGGCGCCGAGGATTTGCCGACGCCTCAAGCGCTCTTTCAGCCGAAGGGGCGCGACGAACTCAGGGGGCTCATCCATTCGCGCGCCAAAAAGGTCGTCGGCCGCCTCGTCGACGTCGATCTGCCGTTCGGCGACAGCGTTATCGGCTGGGCCGAACGCTGGGGCGCCAAGCGCGTCGGAACTGGCTTTGCGTTCAAGAAGGCGCGGACCTCGTCGATAGCGCCGTCGACGATGTGACAAAGGCTTTCTACAAAAATCCAGGACCGTAATTGGAAGCGTCGGCCTGTTTGCGTGGATTGGCGAACAGGCCGACGCTAACGTCCTTACTTCTTTTTGTCGTCTGTCTTCTTCTTGTCGTCCGCCTTCTTATCCGTGGCCTCGGCAGGCTGGTCGGCCCGCTCGATCTTGGCGCCTTCGCGCAGCTTCATGACAAGCTCGCTCTGCGCCTTCTGCACGACATAGCGCGCCACCTGATCCTTCACCTGATCCAGCGGCGGGAATACTTTCGGGCGTTTCTCGTCGAGCTTGATGATATGCCAGCCGAACTGCGTCTTGATCGGATCGGAGATTTGCCCCGGCTCCAGTTTCGCCGCCGCTTCGCCGAATTCCGGCACCATGCGGTCCTTGGTGAACCAGCCGAGATCGCCGCCCTTTGCGCCGGGATCCTTTGAGAGCTCGGTCGCGACCTTGCCGAAATCCTCGCCGCCCTTCACGCGCTTTAGCGCCGCCTTCGCTTCGTCCTCGGTCGGCACCAGAATGTGATGGGCGTGAAACTCCGTCTCCGGCTTCTGGTTCTTCGCCGCCTCGTCATAGGTCTGCTTGATCGCCGCCTCGGTCGCCGCCTGTTTGGCGACGTCGCCGAGCAGCGTCTCCATCAGCGCCTTATCGCGCAGATAAGCGAGCTTCTTGGCGAATTCGGGCGACTCGGAGAGCTTGTCGGTCTGCGCCTTTTGAACGACGAGCTGCTCGTCGATCAGAAAATCGAGCACATAGGTCTCGCGCGCCTTGCCTTCGAGCTGGCGCGGAATGCCTGGCGCAAGGTCGTCCATGGCGAGCTTGAGATCTTCGTCGGTGATCTCGACGCCATTGACCTTGGCGAGCGTCTTGGCCTGCGCTGTCGCGCTTACGACGCTCGCCGCGATCAGGGCGGCGAGGCCGACCGCTCCCAGCGCGGCGCGGGCGGAAAAACGCGCATTCTTGCGGGCATAAGACATGTTGTGCTCCACGAAACCGGGCCGGGCAGCCCTAAAAAAGGCCGTCGCGGCCAATGAGAGGAAGCTCCTGCGCGACGAATCCGGCGTATCTATGCCCGAGCCGGCGGTTCTGACAACTCCCGTCAAGCCGAAACCGGGCGTTCCGCGACCTCTCCGACGACGCTGGTGAATATTTCCCGCGTTTTTTTCTGCGTATCTCTTAACAAGGCTTCCAGATTGGAAATATCCGGGGAGTCGCCGACGCGCAGCAAAAGCTCCGCCAGTCCACGCGGCGCATCGGCCGGACGAAATTCACGGTCGATGGAAAGGCGCAGCAACTGCGTCAGACCTTGATAAAGCGCCGAGGCGTTGATCAGCGTTTCGGTCGCGCCGGCGTCGAGAAGGCCGGCGTCGAGAAGGTTTTGCAGCGCCAGGGGCGTCGTCGTCGAGAAGATTTCCGGATGTTGCGCGCCATGCAGCAGCATCAGATATTGCGCGAGAAATTCTATGTCGATCAGCCCGCCGGCGACCTGCTTCACCTCCCAAGGGCTGGTCGAGCCTTTCTCCTTCTCCAGCCGCCGGCGCATGGACAAGACATCGTCCTTGAGCTTTTGCGGATCGCGCGGACGGATCAGGGCTGCGCGGATCGCCGCTTCGACGCGCGCCGCGAAATCCGCGGGCCCGGCGACGACGCGGGCGCGGGTCAGGGCCATATGCTCCCAGGTCCAGGCTTCGTTCGCCTGATAATCGGCGAAGGCCGCGAGGCTGACGGCGATCGGCCCTTTGTTGCCGGACGGGCGCAGGCGGAAATCGACTTCATAAAGCAGGCCTTCGGCCGTCGGCGCCGACAGCGCGCTGATGAGCCGCTGGGTGAGGCGCGCGTAATATTGCGGCGTCGAGATCGAGCGCTCGCCCCCGATCGACTCCGCCAGCGGATCGGCGTGATAGAGCAGCATCAGATCGAGATCGGAAGCGGCGGTCATCTCGCGGCCGCCCAGCTTGCCCATCGCCACGACGGCTGCCGCGCCGCCTTCGATGCGGCCATGCGCCTTGACGAATTCCTCGCAGACCCGGGCGAAGAGGCCAGCGATGATGGTTTCTGCGAGGCGCGAATAAGCAAGGCCCGCTTCTGCGACCGACACCGAGCCTGTCAGCACGCGCACGCCGATGAGGAATTTCTGCTCCTGGCCGAAGATGCGCGCGCGATCGAGCGCATCTTCATAGGAGCGCGCCTCGGCGAATTGCGCGGCGAGGCGCAGTTCCAGCTCGCTTTGCGTCGGAACTGTCTCGAAGAAAGCGGGCTCCATCAGCGCGTCGAGCACGCGCGGGCGCCGCGAGATCGTCTCGGCGAGCTTGGGCGCCGCGCCGGTTATCGCGGCGAGAAGATTCAGCAGACGCGGCTGCGAGACGAGCAGCGAGAAGAGCTGCACGCCCGCCGGCAGTTTCGAAATGAGCTTGTCGAAGGCGAGAAAGGCCGCATCCGCGTTTTCCGTCGCGGCGAGCGCTTCGAGCAGGATCGGCGTGAGTTCGGTCAATCGCTCGCGCGCGATGGTGGAGCGCGTCGCGGCGTAGCGGCCGAAGTGCCAGCCGCGAATGGTCGCTGTCACGGTCTTCGGATAGGCGAAGCCCATATTGGCGAGCGTCTCGATCGTGCCAGGATCGTCGTCGTCGCCGGTGAAGACGAGATTGCCGGCGGAAGAGGTGAGTTGCGGCGCGCTCTCAAAGAGCCGGGCGTAATGACTCTGCACGACATCGAGCCGTTGCATGAGCGCCTCGGCGAAATCGGCGTAGCCGGCAAAGCCCATCATGCGGCCGATATTGGCGACGCCTTCCTCCGTTTCGGGAAGCGTATGCTTCTGCTCGTCGGCGACCATCTGGATGCGATGCTCGACATCGCGCAAGAAGAGATAGGCTTCGCGCAAATCGTCGCGCGCTTTGGGTTCGACCCAGCCGCTCTCCACAAGCTGGTCGAGCATGGGAAGGGTCTCGCGGCCGCGCAGGCGCGGGTCGCGTCCGCCGGTGATGAGTTGCTGCGTCTGCACGAAGAATTCGATTTCACGGATGCCGCCGCGTCCCAGTTTAATGTTGTGGCCGAGGACCGCGATCTTGCCATGTCCCTTATGCGCGTGAATCTGCCGCTTGATCGAATGCACGTCGGCGATGGCGGCGAAATCGAAATATTTGCGCCAGACGAATGGCGCGAGTTCTTTCAGGAAAGCTTCGCCCGCGAAAATATCGCCCGCGACGGGCCGCGCCTTGATGTAAGCGGCGCGCTCCCAATTCTGGCCCATACTTTCATAGTAGCTGAACGCCGCTTCGAGCGGGATCGCGATCGGCGTCGCGCCGGGATCGGGACGCAGCCGCAGATCGGTGCGAAACACATAGCCGTCGCTCGTGCGCTCGCTCATGATCTTGACGATGCGCTTCGTCAGTCTGACGAAAAAGTCGACATCCTCGGAAGGATCGGCGAGGCGCGCGCGGGCGCGATCGAAAAAGACGATGAGGTCGATGTCGGAAGAGTAGTTCAGCTCATAGGCGCCACCCTTGCCCATGCCGAGAAAAATCCAGCCGGAACCACGCTCGGGATCGCGTTGGTCGGCGAGTTCGATCTTGCCGGCGAGCGATGCGGCGCGCAGCGTGAAGCGGATCGCGGCGGAAAGCGTCGCATCGGCGATGCGGGTGAGCGCGGCGGTCGCCTCGAGCGTGTCCCAGGCTTTGGAAAGATCGGCGAGTGCGATAACCAGCGCCGCCTCTTGCTTCACGAGGCGCAGCAGCCGCATCAGCGCCGCCTCGTCGTCCGTCGCGATGTTCTGCGTCGCGTCGATGAGGCCCTCGACGCGCTGCGCGGGATCGCTCGCGAGCGCCGTGGCGAGCCGTGTCGGATCGCGCGCGGAAAGATCGGTGAGATAGGGCGAGGAGCCCAGGACGCCGAGCAACAGATCGCGCGCGTTGGGACGCTCCGCGATCAGCGCGGCGACCGCGCCGTCGGCGCCGGCGTCCTTCTCCAAGACGCGGGCGAGCGCCTGCTCAGCCTTGTCGGGGTCGAGGGGCTTAATGACGACTTTCGCGCAGTCGATCAGCGAATTTTCGGTCGGCGTCAAAAATCTTTTCCTGGCGGAGCCGTCGATGCGGCGTTGGCCCTTCGGTATAATCCCGCAGGTCACGCAAATCAGCCCCGTCCGTCAAGGAAGCTTCATGTCGAAAAAGGATGTCGCACAGCTTCTCTCTCGCATTGCGCAAGCGCTGGAGCGCCTCGCGCCGCCGCCGCCCGAGGCGCCCGAATTTTCCGCGGCCGAGGCCTTCGTCTGGCGCGCGGCGGGCGGAGCCTTTCATAATGTGGGCCGCGTCAATCGCGTCGAACTGTCGCTGCTCAAGGGGATCGATCGGCAGCGCGACATGCTCTTCGCCAACACGCGCCGTTTCGCCCAGGGGTTGCCGGCCAATAATGCGCTGCTTTGGGGCGCGCGCGGCATGGGCAAGTCCTCGCTGGTGAAGTCCATCCACGGCGCGCTCGCGGGGGAGGGGCTGAAGCTCATTGAAATCCATCGCGAGGATATAGACGCGCTGCCGGCGCTGCTCGGCGCGCTCGCGGAGGCGCCGTTCCGCTTCATCGTCTTTTGCGACGATCTCTCCTTCGACGGCGCCGAGACGAGCTATAAGGCGCTCAAAACTGCGCTCGAGGGCGGCGTCGAAGGGCGGCCGCGCAACGTGCTGTTCTACGCCACCTCGAACCGGCGCCACTTGCTGCCGCGCGACATGATGGAGAATGAGAGCGCGACCGCGATCCATCCCGGCGAGGCGGTGGAGGAGAAAGTCTCGCTCTCCGACCGTTTCGGCCTGTGGATCGGCTTTCACAATTGCAGCCAGGACGACTATCTCGCCATGGTCTTCGGCTATGCGGACCATTTCGGGCTGGCGGCGCCGAGCGAGACCATCCGCGCCGAGGCGCTGGAATGGTCGATCACCCGTGGCGCGCGCTCGGGGCGGGTCGCGTGGCAATATATTCAGGATTTGGCGGGGCGACTCGGCAAAACGCTTTGAGCGATTGGCGCTGTCATGTGTCATTCCCCGGCAGGCCGCAGGCCCCACCGGGAATCCAGCTGGACCCACTATGTCTACTTCGCCCCCGCCGGAACCGGAATGAGCGAACCGTTGCCCTCGGGCATCGCCGCCGGCAGCAGTTCGAAATTCAGGAGCACGACGGGCGTCGTCCCGACGTTGCTCGACTCATGCGTCATGGCGCCTGTCTCGGTGAAGCAGTCGCCGGTTTTGTAGATCGTCGTCTTGCCCGATCTCATATTTCATCTTGCCCGACTGCATGCAGCGGATGCCGGGGCCGAGGTGGTGATGCGCGTGCATATAGCCGCCGGGGCCCATCGTCACTTCGGTGACGCGGATGCGGTATTTGCCGTTGAGTTCGGCGAGATGGCCGAGATCGGTAAGATCCGCTTTCATTTTGGCGTGGAAGCCTTTCAGATCGACGTCGTCGGCGTAAGCGGCGCTCGCCGCGAATAGGCAAGCCAGCGCGAGGCCGGCTGATTGCTTGAACATTGGATGCTCCCGATTTAGCGCTCTGCGGCGCTCCATGCTCTCACCCTAACGCCGGCGAAAGGCGCATCAAGGGAGCGACCGTCGTCACAGCGGTCAAACCGTCTTGCCTTTGAAGCGGCAGAGATCGGAGATGATGCAGCGCGGGCATTCGGGCTTGCGCGCCTTGCAGACATAACGACCGTGCAGAATGAGCCAGTGATGCGCGTGCAAGAGATATTTCTCCGGCACGATGCGCTCCAAACCGGCTTCGACCGCCTCGGGCGTCGCGCCTTTGGCCAGCGGCAATCGGTTCGAGACGCGGAAGATATGCGTGTCCACCGCGATCACGGGCTGATGAAAGGCGATGTTGAGCACGACATTCGCCGTCTTGCGGCCGACGCCCGGCAAGGCGGTGAGCGCTTCGCGGCTGCGCGGGACCTCGCCGCCGTGGCGTTCGAGCAGCAGACGCGACAGCGCGACGACATTCTTGGCCTTTCCGCGAAAGAGGCCGATCATCTTGATCGCCTCGCGCACGCGCTCTTCGCCAAGCACAACCATCTTGGCGGGCGTATCGGCCAGCGCGAACAGCGCCGGCGTCGCCTTGTTGACGCCGGCGTCCGTCGCCTGCGCCGAGAGCACGACGGCGACGAGCAGGGTGAACGGATTCGTATAATGAAGTTCGCCCTTGGGGTGGGGATTGGCGGCGGCGAGCCGCGCAAAGATCGCTTCGATGCGCGCAGCCTCGGCCGCCGGCGGGCGCCGGCCGGGGCGCGTTCCCTTCGCCGCGCGCGCCTTTTGGGTGTTTGTTTCGGCCATCGGCGCGTTATAACTTCTGGTTCAAAGGGACGAAAGCGCTGGTCAGGAGAAATGGCCGACCCGTTGGAGCGGAAGATTTACGAGGCGCGGCTCTCGCCGCATCGGTCGATGACGCCGCGCGCCTTCTATCTTTTCATCATCGCCTTTTGCCTGGGGCAACTCGCCTTCGCCTTGCCCTTTTTCGTCATGGGCGCATGGCCCGTCGCGGGCTTCATGGGATTGGACGCGCTGGCGCTCTATCTTGCATTCCGCGTCAGCTTCCGCGCTGCGCGCAGTTACGAGACACTCGACCTCACGCCGCTCGAACTTGTCTTCGCGCAAATCGGCGTGCGCGGCCAGCGGCGGGAGTGGCGGTTCAACCCGTCCTGGGTGCGGCTGGAGCAGACCGTGCATGAAGAATTCGGCACGGAGCGCGTCGCGCTGGTCTCGCGCGGCGAGAGCGTCGAGATCGGCGCCTTTCTGGGGCCGGATCAGAAAGCCGAGCTTGCTCGCGATCTCAATCGTGCGCTGGCGGACGCGCGGTTGGGGCCGCGTTTCAGCTAGACGTCATAACGCTTACGCTGGCTCAACATCGCGTCGGCTTCCCTCATCAGGCGCGTCTCATGCTGCTTGTAATAGCGCCAGAGCATAAACAGGCCGATCAATAGACCGCCGGCCAAGGCCGTCGCTATCGGGCCTTCGATCTTCTCGAAGCCCGCTGTGAGAAAATAGCCGCCAAATCCGAAGACGCAGGCCCACACAATGCCGCCTGTGGCGTTGAAGATGAAAAAGCGCATCGGGGGCAGATGATTGGCGCCCGCCAGCGACGCCGCGAGAATGCGCAGCAATGCGACGAAGCGGCCGAAGAACACGATCGCGCCGCCCCATCGGTAGAAAAGATATTGGCCGAGCCGTAATTTTTCCGGGCCCAGGCCCACATAATGGCCGTAGCGCTCCAAGAGCTTCGTGCCAAATTCGCGGCCCAGCCAGTAACCGACGTTGTCGCCGATGATCGCGCCGGCCGCCGCGGCCAATACGATATATTCGATGACGAGCGCGCCGGAGAGTCGCGCATAGATGGCCGCGCCGACCAGCATGGTCTCGCCCGGCAGCGGTATGCCGGCGCTCTCCAGCGCGACGATAGCGAAGATCGCCCAATAGCCATAGGTGGAGAGAATGGAGGCGATCTGCGCCTGATCCAGTAAATGCGTCATCCGCTGCCGAAGAAAGAGACGGTGTCGTCACTTCATATAGTCCAGACAACGCAAATGGCGACGTCGCCGAAGCGACGCCGCCATACAAGGCCGGTTTTTCAAGCGGCGGTCAGGTCGTCAGTGGTAGCGCAGTGAGCTGGCGCAAGACGCGCCGACGATAAAATGCGAACTGACGGTCGTCTCTTCTTCGATGAAGGTCGGGTCGCGTTCGAGCGCCGATTCGAGGACTTCGCGCAATCCCTTGAGCAGGGGCTGGTCGTCGCCGACGATCTTGGCCCGAAGCGCTTCATGCGCGGCCTCATCGGCCCGACGGGCGAAGTCGCGCACGGCGAAGACGACAAATCTGCCGACGCTGACGCCCTTCTCCTGCGCCGCGGCGCGCACCCGGTCGGCGAAACAGCCGCCGATGCAGGCCAAGGCGGCTTGCGCGACCTTGTCGTTTGAGCAGGAATGGATCAGATCTGCAGTGAGCATGTCGACCTCCGCCCTTCTCCTCGCCCCGTTTCGTAACCGCCTCTCGTCGTTTTCTTCGACTTTTTCTTTGCCTTTTTCCGCGTCTTGGTCGCGCGGTCGTACTGCTTAAGTTAGACAGCCAAGCTGAACGCCGGCTGTATAAAAATCCAGAAAATCTTAGGCATTCGTCCTTGGACGCCAATAGTCGCGGTCGCAGCGGGAAAACCGCTTGCAATCGCTGACAGACGCCGCGTCTCTCGCCCATGGACTTTATTCTACGCGAAGGCCGTGACAGCTTCACGACGAACATTGCCAATAGACACAAACACTTATTTTGATTTGGGCGTGCTGAGACCACGCAGCGCGACCGGAGATTCAACGCATGACTTTGGTAAGAGTTCCGGCGAGCCAAAAAATTCGTAGCTGCATCGCAATAGGTAGAACGCTGCGCCGCAATCGCTGCGGCGCAAGATGCGGCGCGTCACCAGGCGCCGACATTTGGCGCGGAAGCCCAAGGCTCGCGGGGCGGCAGCGGCGCGCCTTTTTGCAGAAACTCTATGGAGATCATGTCCGGTGTGCGCACAAAGGCCATATGGCCGTCGCGAGGCGGACGGTTGATCGTCACGCCCGCCGCCTTCAACCGCGCGCAGGTCTCATAGATGTCGTCAACAGCGAAGGCGAGATGGCCGAAATTGCGGCCGCCGGCATATTCATGCTCATCCCAATTATAGGTGAGTTCGATCAGCGGCGCGTGTGCTTCCTTGGCCTGCGCGGCATCGTCCGGCGCCGCGAGATAGACGAGCGTGTAGCGGCCCTTCTCATGCTCGGTGCGCCGCACTTCGATCAGTCCGAGCGCGTCGCAGAAAAAACGCAGCGAGCGGTCGAGATCGCCGACCCGGATCATCGTATGCAGGAATCTCATTCGCGCCTCCTCCTCGCCTTTCTTGCATGATAACGCGCTTGCGACATCGCCGCGCTCATGCATAGCCAAGGGCGTCCGCTTCGTCTATGTAAGGCGCTATGACCAACAAGCCGAATAACGCTGCCGCCGACATCGCGGCCATGCCCTTCGAATCCGCGATGCAGGAGCTCGAGCGCATCGTCGGCGAATTGGAGAAAGGCGCCGTTTCGCTCGATGATTCGGTCAAGCTCTATGCGCGCGGCAAGGCGCTGCAGGAGCGCTGCGAGAAGCTCCTCGCCGAGGCCGAAGCGCGCATCGAAAAGATCACGCTCGGCGAAAACGGCGCCCCGACGGGCGTCGCGCCGCTCGACGTCGAGTAAGCCGACAATCAGTCGACCTCTTCCTCCTCGGCCGCCTCTTGCGACAGTCGCCGAACGCGCGCCATGAACGCCATGGCGATCAGCACCGCGACCGGCAGCGCCAGCGTTGACGCCAGGTCGGCCGAGACCTTGTCCGGCAGCACGCCCTCTTCCTTCAGGCCTTTGGCGAGATAGGCGAAGAGGCCGATGAGATAATAGGCGAGCGCCGCGATCGAAATGCCCTGCACGATGCGGTTGAGCCGCATTTGCAGCCGCGTGCGGCGATTCATGTCCTTGAGCAGCGCGCTGTTCTGGCGCTCCATTTCCAGCGAGATGCCTGCGCCCATGAGGTCGGTCGCGCGTTGGACCTCCGCCGAAAAGCGCGTCTGCCGGGCCTCGACGGCGTTGCAGGTCTCGATCGCCGGATCGAGCCTTGCGTTCAGGAAGTCAGAAATCGTCACATATTGGCCTTCGCGCCTCTCCTGCAATTGCGCGAGGCGGTTCTTCACGAGCGCGCGATAGGCGCGGCTGGCGTCGAAACGGAACGCGGTGCGCGTCGACAGCGCTTCGCTGTTCGCGACGAGGTCCGAGAGACGTTCGAGCAGACGATAGCTGGTGCGCAGGTCATGCGCCTCGTTCAGCGCATGGGTGATGTCCGCGAGCTCGCGCTCCATGGCGCCGAGTTCGGGTGAAACCTGTCGCGCCACCGGCAGGCCGAGCAACGCCATGGTGCGGTAAGTCTCGATCTCCAACACGCGTTGCGCCAGCCGTCCGGCTTCGAAGCGCGGCAATTCCTTGGTGCGGATGAGCATGCGGGTGAAGCCATAGGCGTCCACGGCGAAGTCGGTCAGCACTTGCGCGTCGCGATCATTGACGCCGATCACGCAGAGACTTTGCGAATTGAAGAGCGCGGCGAGTTCGTCGAGCGGCCGCGCGCCGTCGACCACGCAAAGCTGCGTCGCAACGATCAGGCTCCCTGGCGCCCGAAAGGCGATTTCGCCCGCTTTGAGCGGATCGGGATGGGCGAAAGGAACCGCCGCGTCGAGCCCCGTCGACCAGCTGTAGGTGGTGAATTCGGTGTGCTGCTCCCAGCGCAGGCGCCAGTCGCCGAAAATGAAATAGTGGAATTTGGCTTCCGGGTCGGGCGCGAGCACGCCATGCGCCAGCGCCAGCGCGCTGACCGCCTCGCGGTCGGCGGCGGCCTCGTCGTGATCGGTGGCGAAGGCGAAATGATAAATACGACGGGGCGCGTCGAGTGGCAGAAATGGTCGCGCATGCAACTCCGCTAGCACTGCCGCGCGGAGCTCATGCTCCTTGAAACTGGTGCTTTCTTCATCCTCTGCGTTTTGCATTCCAACCTCCGCTCGCGGCGCGGACTATACAGGAGACGCGGAGGGGAGGGGAATGCGCGATCAGATTTCGCGCGATTTATTCGGATCTGTCTTCGAGGCGCGCACGTTGAAGATTTCGCCCCGAGCGAGCCTCTTGCCGTTCGGATAGGCGCTCAGCGTGCGCTTGCCCGAATGCGTCTTCTGGTCGACCGGCGAGACATAATCATAGTCGACGCTGATCTTGTATTTCACGTTGAAGCCTTGCCACTTGGGATGAGACTTCACCGCATGTTGGGCGATATCGCAGGCCAAGGTGTCGGAGGTCTCGGTCGTCCGTCCGCTTTTCTTTTCCATGTAGCAAATCTCGCTCACATTGGTGATGCGCGCCTGCACGGGGACGAAATTGGTTTTCTTGTTATATTGATCATAGAGGTAAAAGCCGCCGACGCCGACAGCGGCGACGCCAAGCATCATCAGCCGATTAACATAGGCGTTGATAATATTGTTGATGATCATGACCGCAGCCCTTCGCGCCCACCACGCTTGGCAAGCTAGGGCCAGACTCCTTGACGGTCTTTAATCCGGCTGCGCGCAAATTGAAGCGATTGGATTTTTCCGATCGCTCTCCCCCTCGTTAGCGCTTTGCGCGCGGACGGTCAGGTGATGACGCTCGGCGCGGCGCGCTGCGTGTAGCGTTCGATCTCGGCGATCTCGCGCGACAGCGCGATCAGGTCGCTAAGCGCCTGCTGCGTCTCGATGAATTGTCGCGCCGGGTCGGGCTCGAAGCGTTCGAGATAGACGCGCAAGGTCGCGCCGGCGGTGCCGGTGCCCGATAGCCGGTAAACGATGCGTGAACCATCGGCGAAGATCACGCGCAGGCCCTGATGCTTCGAATCCGAACCGTCGACCGGATCGTGATAGGCGAAGTCGTCTGCCGTCGCGACTTCAAGCGCGCCGAAACGCTTGCCGATCAGGGCCGGCAGGCGGTCGCGCAACGTCTTGATCAGCGCATTGGCGCCGTCGCTGTCGACTTCCTCATAGTCGTGGCGCGAATAATAGTTGCGGCCACAGGTCGCCCAATGTTCGCGCACGATCGCGTCGACGCTCTGCTTGCGCGCCGCCAAAATGTCGAGCCACAGGAGCACCGCCCACAGCCCATCCTTCTCGCGCACATGGTCGGAACTCGTGCCGGCGCTCTCCTCGCCGCAGATGGTCACCAGCCCGGCGTCGAGCAGATTGCCGAAGAACTTCCAGCCGGTCGGCGTTTCGTAAAGCGCGACGCCGAGTTTTTCCGCGACGCGGTCGGCGGCGCCGCTCGTCGGCATGGAGCGCGCGACGCCCACAACGCCCTTCCGATAGCCCGGCGCAAGATGGGCGTTGGCGGCGAGGATGGCGAGACTGTCGGAAGGCGTAACGAAACGCCCGCGCCCGATGATGAGATTGCGGTCGCCGTCGCCGTCGGACGCGGCGCAAAGATCGGGCGCGGCGTCCGACATGGCGAGATCGTAAAGATGCTTGGCATGGACGAGGTTCGGGTCGGGGTGATGTCCGCCGAAATCGGGCAGGGGGTCGCCATTGACGACGCTTCCAGGCGCTGCGCCCAGCGTCTCTTCCAGGATCGCGCGCGCATAGGGGCCGGTGACCGCCGACATGGCGTCGAATTTGATCGTCAGGCCGGAGCGGAAAGCCTCGCGGATGCGGTCGAAGTCGAACAGCGTCTGCATCAGCGCGAGATAATTTGCGACGCTGTCGACGATCTCGACGCGCATGTCGCCGATCTTCGTTTCACCGAGCCTGTCGATATCGACGTCTTCCGCCTCGACGATCTTGAAGGATGTGATCTCGCGCGTGCGGGCGTAGATCGCCTCGGTGATCTTCTCGGGCGCCGGGCCGCCGTTGCTCACATTGTACTTAATGCCAAAGTCGCCGTCCGGGCCGCCTGGGTTGTGGCTCGCAGAGAGCACGACGCCGCCGAAGGCTTCGAGCGAGCGGATAAGCGCCGAGACGGCCGGCGTCGACAAAATTCCGCCCTTGCCGACAACGATACGGCCGAAGCCGTTGGCGGCGGCGATTTTCAAAATGGTCTGGATCGCTTCGCGGTTGAAGTAACGGCCGTCCCCGCCGACGACGAGCGTCTGGCCCTGATAGCCTTCAAGGCAGTCGAAAATCGATTGGATGAAATTCTCGAGGTAATGGCGCTGCTGGAAAACCGTGACTTTCTTGCGCAGGCCTGACGTGCCGGGTCGCTGATCGACGAAAGGCGTGGTGGCGATCGTCTTCGCCAATATATCTGCCATTTGAGCGGGGACCTCGCGGCTGGCGCCGCGCCAGGAATCGACGCGGCCTACCGGCCTTCTACAGGACCGCTCCGCTTAACGGCAAAAACGCGACGCGGGGAACGCCCGCGCCGCCGCTTTGGGATAAGGGGAGATGGAAGCTTACCAGCCGCCCCAGCCGCCGTCCCAGCCGCCCCAGCCGCCGCCGTAATAATAGCCCGGATAGTAGCCGTAGCCGCCGTAATAGGGATAATAGCCGCCGTA
>CAZCJY010000049.1:8030-13615 GCA_964498975.1 uncultured Methylocystis sp. | reverse complement strand
TCGACGGCGCCGTCGATATGGGAGGCCAAAATTGGGAATAGGCCGCCGGGCGCTGACGGAGCGCCTGACCCGTGCGGCACGGGATAACAGAGTCGCCTTCGCCTGTCCACGCCGAATTGGCCGGGCCAGGCGGCATATCGGCCCCGGGTGGGCGAGAACCGGCTTGTTCCGTTCCGGCGTTATATTATAACATCAATCATGACCGGCATGACGACGCATGACCACGCCCAAGCACATGTCAAAGCGCATGTCGAAGCACATCTCCATACGGAGACGGCGCAAGAGGGCGATCCGACCCGCGGTCTGCGCCTCTCTGCGCTGGGCCTTTCCGCCGGCGCCCGGCTTATCGGCGTCACGGCGCTTGCCGCGGCGCTCTGGGGCGGCGTCTATTGGGCGCTGCATTGAGCGCGGCCCCGCTGGCGCCGGCGACGATCCGGCTCCTCAATCTCACCCTGGGATATGATCGCCGTCCCGCCGTCCACCATCTCGAGGGCGAGATCGCGCCGGGCGAAGGCCTCGCCGTCTGCGGTCCGAACGGCGCAGGCAAATCGACCCTGCTCAAGGCGCTCGCCGGGCTTCTGGCGCCGCTCGGCGGGCGCATAGACAGGGGCGGCGGGTCGCCCCGCAACGTCGCCTATCTGCCGCAGGTTGTCGACATCGATCGCGCCTTTCCGATCAATGTGCGGGACTTCGTCGCCATGGGCGCGATGGCGCGCATCGGCCTCCTCGGCGCGCTCAACGCCGGCGAACGCGCCCGCGTCGCAGAAGCGTTAGAGACGGTCGGACTCGGAGGCTTCGAGGAGCGCGCGCTCGATACGCTCTCCGGCGGGCAGATGCAGCGCGCGCTCTTTGCGCGACTCATCGTGCAGGACCAATCGGTGATCTTGCTCGACGAGCCTTTCGGGGCGATCGACGAAGCGACGATCGACGATCTGCTGGCGCTGATCGCGCGCTGGCGCGCAGAAGGGCGCACCGTCGTCGCCGTGCTGCATGAACTCGATATCGTGCGGCGCGCCTTTCCTCAGACGCTACTGCTCGCGCGCGACTGCATCTTTTGGGGGAATACGCGCGAGGCGCTTTGCGCCGAAAATCTTTCCCGCGCCCGCGCCATGTCGGCGGCCTTCGACAGTGGCGCGCGCGAATGTCTCCGCGACGAACCATTTGGCGACGACGAGAGGGCCGATGCTCTCTGAGGTCCTTATCGCGCCTTTCGCCGATTATGAATTCATGCGGCGCGCGCTGGTGGGCTCCTTCGCGCTCGCGCTGTCAGGCGCGCCGCTTGGCGTCTTTCTCATTCTGCGGCGAATGTCTCTTGCCGGCGACGCGCTCTCGCATGCGATTCTGCCCGGCGCCGCAGTCGGCTATCTCGTCGCTGGACTTTCGCTGCCGGCGATGACTTTCGGCGGCCTTGTGGCAGGGCTCGTCGTGGCGCTTGCGGCAGGCGCAGCCTCGCGTTTCACGACTTTGCGCGAGGACGCCTCGCTCGCCGCCTTCTATCTCGTCTCCCTCGCGCTCGGCGTCACGCTTGTCTCGCTGCGCGGCTCCAACGTTGATTTGCTCCATGTGCTGTTCGGCTCGGTCGTCGGCCTCGACGATGCGGCGCTGTTGATGCTCGCGGGCGTCGCGACTGTGACGCTCGCCATGCTCGCGATATTCTATCGCGCGCTGGTGATGGACACGCTCGATCCGCTGTTTTTGCGCCAGACCAGCGCGATTGGGGGGGTCACGCCCTTCCTTTTTCTGGCGCTTGTGGTGCTCAATCTCGTCGCGGGATTTCATGCGCTCGGGACGCTGATGGCGGTCGGAATCATGATGCTGCCCGCAGCCGCCGCGCGGCTGTGGACGCGCGAGATCGCCGTCGCCCTGCCGCTTGCCGCGGCGATCGGCGTGCTATGCGCTTACGCCGGTCTCATATTTTCCAACGAGACCAGCGCGCCGACCGGCCCCGCCATTATTCTCGCCGCCGGCGTCATATATTTCGTCTCGATGATTTTCGGCCGCGCCGGCGGACTGTTGCGGCTGAGGCGGCCGCGCCGGCATCTTGAAGGGTGACGCTTATGCTCACACGCCGCAGCATCCTTGCGCTTTCTTTCGCTGCGCTCATTACGCCGGCAAGCGCCGAGACGCAGAAAATCCCTGTCGTGGCAAGCTTTTCGATCATCGGCGATCTCGTGCGGCAAGTGGGCGGCGATCGCGTGTCGGTCACGACCATCGTCGGCCCCGACGGCGACGCGCATGTCTATCAACCTAGCCCAGCCGACGGCCGCAAGATCGCGCAGGCAAAGCTCATTTTCATCAATGGGCTGGGTTTCGAAGGCTGGATCGAGCGCTTGATCGCCGTGGCGAAGAGCAAGGGAGCGGTCTTCACGCTCGGCAAGGGCGTCGCCACGCGCAAGGACGAGGAAGGCGCCGATCCACACGCCTGGCAGGATGTGGCGAACGCCAGGGTCTATGTCGAAGCCATTCGCGAAGCGCTCACCGCCGCCGATCCGGAAAGGGCCGAAGTCTATAAAGCCAACGCCAGCGACTATCTCGCCAAGCTCGATGCGCTCGACGCCGAGATTCAGCAGACGCTCGCCGCAATCCCGAAGGAGCGCCGCCGCGTCGTCTCCACCCACGACGCTTTCGGCTATTTCGCCGCGCGCTATGGCGTCGAATTCATCGCGCCGCAGGGCCTCTCGACAGAGGCCGAAGTCAGCGCACGCGACATCGCGAAGATCATCGACTCGGTGAAGCAGAACAAGGTCGGCGCGGTGTTTCTAGAAAACATCGCGGACCCGCGCCTCGCCAAGCGGATCGCGGCGGAAACCGGCGCCCGCGTCGGCGGCGTGCTCTATTCCGACGCCCTGTCCGATGCGAAAGGCGACGGCGCAACCTATATCGACATGATGCGCCACAATGTTAGAGAATTATCGAAGGCGCTGGCGCCGTAGCTGCCCCCTCCCCACCCCTCCCCCATTTCGTGGGAGAGGGAGCGGACCCGGCGCTTCGTAGAGAAATTCGCGCAAAGCCGATCGCTAGGGTCCCCTCTCCCGCTTGCGGCGAGGGACAGGCTGGGGGCGACAGGATCTGGAGCAAGCTGAATTGACCGAAAAAATCCCCGTCACCGTCATCACCGGCTATCTCGGCGCCGGCAAGACGACGCTTCTCAATCGCATCCTCACCGAACAGCACGGGCGGCGCTACGCCGTCATCGTCAACGAGTTCGGCGAAATCGGCATCGACAACGACCTTGTCGTCGGCGCCGACGAGGAAGTCTTCGAGATGAACAACGGCTGCATCTGCTGCACCGTGCGCGGCGATCTCATCCGCATCATCGAAGGGCTGATGCGCCGGCGCGGCAAGTTTGACGCGATCATCGTCGAGACGACCGGCCTCGCCAATCCCGCGCCGGTGGCGCAGACCTTCTTCATGGACGCGGACGTGAAGGACTCGGCCCGTCTCGACGCCGTGGTGACGGTCGCCGACGCCAAATGGCTGGGCGAGCGGCTCAAGGACGCGCCGGAGGCGAAGAGCCAGATCGCCTTCGCCGATGTGATCGTCCTGAACAAGACTGATCTCGTCTCAAACGACGAACTCGCCGAGGTCGAGGGCCGCATCCGCGGGATCAATCCTTACGCGGCGCTGCACCGCGCCGTGAAGTCGGACGTGCCGCTGAAGGAAGTGCTGGAGCGCAACGCCTTCGACCTCGACCGGATCCTCACGATCGAACCGGCGTTTCTCGACGCCGACGAGCACGACCACGATCACGCCCGTCACGATCATGATCACGACTGCGGACCGGATTGCGGCCATGACCATCACCATCATGCGCATGACGCGCATCACGGCCATAACGGCGTGAAGCATTTCCACGACGACGAAATGCATTCCGTCTCGATCCGCCACGAAGGCGAAGTCGATCCCGAACGCTTCGTTCCCTGGCTGAACGAATTCATTCAGCGCGAAGGGCCCGACATTCTGCGCAGCAAGGGGATCGTCGCCTTCGCGAACGAGCCGAAGCGCTTCGTGTTCCAGGGCGTCCACCAGATTCTTGACGGCGATTTGCAGCGCGAATGGAAGGATGGCGAAAAGCGCGAGTCGCGCCTCGTCTTCATCGGTCGCAAGCTGAAGGAAGACGCGATCCGCGAGGGGTTCGCCAAGGAAGTCCTCGGCGCGTCGTGACGCGCCTCACTCGTAGCAGATGATCTCGCGCTCATCGGCGAAGACCGCGCCCATGCGGCGGGTTTCGCCGCCCTTGCGGCGCGTGAGGAAACGCGGGCGGCGCTTCAGCACATTGACGTCGCGGCGCCGGCCAATCGGCGCCCCGGCGTCGACCCCGCCAAGCGCGCCGTCGAGCGAACGCAACTCGCCATCCTCTCCGGCGAGGCGTGGCAGCCCAAGCCAGGCGGCCCAATGTTTCCAGTCCGCCGCGACCGCACCGCCATCCTTAGTTTCGGCCAGAAGAATATCGAGGTCCGAGTCGCGATGCGTCAGCGACAGCACATAGCGGGGCAGGCCGTCCTCGGCCGCCAGCACGTCGAGCGCGACGCCGCGATAGGCGCTGATCGGCACTGTGATCACCATGGCGACGCCGTCCAGGCGGCGGGAAATGAGCACGTCGCTGCGCGTCACGCTGATGCGCCGCGCGCCGCCGTCGGCCCGCCTATCGCGCTGAACGAAAAGGTTCTCCTCGACCTTGCGCGCATTGCCGGCTTCGAGCATGGACCCCTCCTGAGAACGCCGAATGTCTTTGTCCGGGGCATCTTGCCGCGGGAGGGGCGCGAAGGGTGCTAAAAAGCCTGGTGAATGATGCGTAAATCATTGCTTTTAGACCTCATTTGAGCGATGAGGGTGAAGCGTCGGCAAATGGATTCGATCAAATTGCTCCTATTATGCTGCAATGCGGTCGCTTTCGGTTCCATTTCCGATAATCCTGCTCTAGTGCTGTCTCGATGGGCCTTAGCCAAACAGAACTCGCCGCCTTCCTTCCGCAACTCGAGAGCGTCACGCGCAAGGCCGGCGACATCGCCATGTCTTATTTTCGCCCGGGCGAACGGACGATCGCGGAGGTCTCCTATAAGGGCGGCGGCTCGCCTGTGACGGAGGCGGATTTCGCCGTCGACCGCTTCCTCTTCGCCGAAATGGCGCGGCTCGCTCCCGAAGCCGCCTGGCTTTCGGAAGAAAGCGCCGACAGCGCCGACCGCCTTATGCGCGAGAGCTTGATCGTCGTCGACCCAATCGACGGGACGCTCGCCTTCACCCGTGGCGACGAGCGCTGGTCGGTTTCGATCGCGCTGGTCGTGCGCGGACGGCCGGTCGCCGGCGTTATCCATGCCCCGGCGCTCGGCGAGACTTATGCAGGCGCCCAGGGCCTTGGCGCCTTTCTCAACGACTCCCGCCTCTTCGCGCCGCAACGGACCGAAATCGCCGGCGCCGCGCTCGTCGCGCCGCGCGCCATGCAGGATCGCTTCGCGGCGGCGCCGCAGGGCTTTGTCATGGCGCCGCGCACGCCTTCCCTCGCATTGCGGCTTGCCGACATCGCCTCGGGCCGGCATGATGTCGTCGTCGCGGCGCCTAACGCACGTGACTGGGACATCGCCGCC
>CAZCJY010000049.1:143-8020 GCA_964498975.1 uncultured Methylocystis sp. | reverse complement strand
ACATTCTCCTCGCCGAAGCGGGCGCCCGGCTGAGCGAGCCGGAAGGCGTCGCTCTGACCTATAATCGCGCATCGCTCGCCCGCGACATGCTGATCGCGGCGCCGGCCTCGCTCTTCGACGAAAGCCTCGCCTTGGCGCGGGAGGTTTCAAAAGGAAAGCCATGACCAGGACGACGCAATCGACGCAGGCCAAAAAAGAAAAGCAGTTGTTGCATCTCGTTTTTGGCGGCGAGTTGGAATCGCTCGACGGCGTCGCGTTTCGCGACCCGAGCAAGCTCGACATCGTCGGCATCTATCCCGACAACGACAGCGCGCTGGCGGCATGGAAGGCGAAGGCGCATTCGACGGTCGACAATGCGCATATGCGCTATTTCGTCGTGCATCTCTACCGGCTGCTCGATCCGGATATCGAGGAGCTATAGACGAGGCGCTTTCCAAAATTCGCCCGTTTTGCAAGGAATAAGTTTACTCATACGCTTGGCTCGACGCACGGGAATCGCGCCCGCCTTCGGCGGCGACGCATGGCGCGCAGACAAAATATAAGAACAAGGAAACATGTCGCTGTTGAAGTTGTATCGGTTGGCGACGATCGCGGCGACGCCCTTGGCGAGCGCGGCCCTGAATTGGCGCGCCAGCTATGGCAAGGAAGACCCCGCGAGATGGGGCGAACGCATGGGGCAATCTGACCGGCCCCGCCCGCCTGGCCGGCTCGTTTGGCTGCATGGCGCGAGCCTTGGCGAAAGCCTGTCGCTGCTGCCGCTCATCGAACGCTTCATCCAGCGGGGCCTCGAAGTGCTGGTGACGAGCGGCACGGTCTCTTCGGCGCGCGTGCTGACGGCGCGCTTGCCCGCCGGCGCCTTTCACCAATATGCGCCGCTCGACGCGCCAAAATTCGTCGAACGCTTCCTCGATCACTGGAAGCCGGATATCGCCGTCTTCGCCGAGTCCGAACTCTGGCCCAATATCGTGACGGCCGTGCGCGCGCGCGGCGCGCCGCTCGTGCTCGCCAACGCCCGCATCTCGCGCAAATCGGCCGAGCGCTGGCGCAGCGTGCCCGGCGCGGCGAAATCCGTTTTCGGCGCCGTGGACCTTTGCCTCGCGCAAGACTCGGACAACGCCGCGCGTTTCCTCGCGCTTGGCGCGCGCTGCGTGCGCATCGCCGGCAATCTCAAATTCGACGTGCCGCCGCCGCCGGCCGATTCCGCCAAGCTGGCGGAGTTCAACGGCGCCATCGGCGCACGGCCGGCTTGGGCGGCCGTTTCGACGCATCCGGGCGAAGAGGAAATCGTGCTGGACGCGCATGTCGAACTCGCCGCGCGCACACCCGGCCTATTGACCATCATCGCGCCGCGCCATCGCGAGCGCGGCGCGGAGATCGTCGAACGCGCGCGCGCCAGAGGCCTCAAGGCTGCGCTGCGTTCCCAGGACGGCGAACCGCGCCGCGACGTCGACGTCTATGTCGCAGACAGCGTCGGCGAGCTCGGTCTCGTCTTTCGCAGCGTCGGAGTCGTGCTGATGGGCAAGTCGCTCGTTCCCGGCGGCGGGCAAAATCCGATCGAGCCGGCGAAGCTCGGCTGCGCCATCCTCTACGGCCCGCATGTCGAGAACTTCGCCGAGGTTTACGGCGAACTCGCGGGGGTCAAGGCGGCCGCGCGCGTGACCGACGCGGCTTCGCTGGCGCGCGCCGCCCATTACCTGCTCTCCGAGCCGTCGCGCATGCGCAAAATGGGCCGCGCCGGCGCCGAGACCGTCGAGAAGCTCGGCGGAGCTTCGCGCGGCATCATGAACGCCGTCGAGCCCTATCTCGCGCAATTGGCGATTGCGCAGCAATGAGCGCGGCGCGCGCTTTCGCTCTCTAGATGCGCGCGCCCGCATTTTGGCGCGACGATTGCGCGACGGCGCGCCTCCTATCCTCGCTTGGCGCAATTTACGGAAGTTTGGCGCGCGAGAAGTTGGAGCGCCCGGCGCCGCCTGCCGCTTTGCCCGCGATCGTCGTCGGCGGGCTGACGGCGGGCGGCGACGGCAAGACGCCGCTCGTAATCGCGCTGGCGCAACGCTTCGTCGAAAAAGGAGAAAGCCCGGCGCTGCTCACGCGCGGCTATGGACGTAAGCGCGCAACAGCGCAGCCTTTCGCGGTCGATCTCTTACGCCATGACGCTGACGACGTCGGCGACGAGGCGTTAATGCTCGCGCGCGCCGCGCCGACGATCGTGGGCGCCGACCGCGCGGCGGCGGCCGAGCTGGCGCAACGGCTCGGCGCGACGCTCGTCATTCTCGACGACGGCTTTCACAGCCGGCAAATCGCCGCCGATCTCGCGCTCATCGCCGTCGACGCCGACTATGGCGCGGGCAATGGCCGCTGCCTGCCGGCGGGTCCCTTGCGCGCCCCTCTCGACGCGCAATTGGCGGCGGCGGACATGCTGGTCGTCATCGGAGAGGGCGAGCGCGGGAAAGCGATCGCGGCCGGCGCCGATAAGCCTGTCGTCGCCGCGCGGCTCGTCGTCGACGCCGACGCCGCCAAGGCGTTTAAAGGCGCGCGGGTCGTCGCTTTTGCGGGAATTGCGCGGCCGGAAAAATTCTATCGCTCGCTCGAAGACTGCGGGGCCGAGATCGCCGCAAGAGTTGCCTTCAGCGACCACCATCGTTTCACGGACGGCGATTATGCGACGCTCTCGGCGCTACGCCAAAAATTCGGCGCGAGGCTCGTGACGACCGAAAAGGATGCGGCGCGCATCGGCGCGCAGATGGCGACGCCCGGAATCGACACGCTGCCCGTGACGCTCCTTATGGATGAATCCGCCGCGCTGGACGCGGCGCTGGCGCACGTGCTCAATCGGGCTTTTTGAGTCCCAGACGCATCAGCTTGGCGTGCGGGCCGCTATAGGGCTCCTGCAGGTCGACGTTCCAATAGCGCAAATCTTCGAGCGGGATCGGCTCCCCCGTCACAGCGCAGCGCACATAGGCGCCAGGCTTGCGCACGCGATATTCGCCGTCGAGATATTCGACGACGGCTTCGTCGGCCGGCTGGGGTTGGCGTTCATAGCGGTTCATGCGCGTTCTCAAGCCATATCGCCGGGGGAAAGGGCTCCCCGCCCAGCGCCCTAACGTCGAGATAAGCGACTTCATAGGCGAACTTCAAGCGGCCCCTGCGGCGATTTTTCCAGCGCGACCCTACATCCGTTAGAGCCGCTGGAAAAGCCCGCCGGCGCTGCGGCGCGACGCTTTTCGCCCCCGCTGCGCGTCAATCGCAATTCTTGAACTTCGATTCCCGGCACTTGGCGACCATCGCCTCAGCCTTTGCGAGTTCGGCGGGCGAGAGAGTCTTGGAAGACATGTCGCGCACCATCTTCCTGTCCGTCTCGCCCATCGATAGAGACTCCGTCGCGAGCTGCGTCCACATATATCCACGCAGCAAATCCCGATCGACGCCTTGCCCGGCGACATACATCGTGCCGAGGCTGAGCTGCGCGTCGGCGTCGCCCTGCGCCGCCGCGAGGCGAAGCCATTTGGCCGCCTCCTTATAATCCTGAGCGACGCCGGAACCGTCGTAATACATGCTCGCGATATTCATCTGCGCCGCGGCCAGTCCCTGGTCCGCCGCCAGCAGATTCCACTTCATCGCCTCCTTGTAATCTCTCGTGACCCCTTGTCCGTCGAGATACATCGTGCCGAGATTGAATTGCGCCGAGGCGAGACCCTGCTCAGCGGCGAGCTTGGTCCATTTCACCGCTTCCTTAAAATCGCGCGGCGTTCCCTGCCCGGCGGCGTAAATCGCGCCCAGATCCGACTGCGCCTTCGCGTTTCCTTTTTCAGCCAGAGGCTTGAGTAATTTCAGCGCGGCCGCGAAATCGCCTTTGCGCGTTGCGGCTGTCGCGTTTTCATAATCATCCGCGCGCGCTGCGCCGCCTGCGCAAGCCAGAGCGAAAACAAGCACAAGCGTCCTGATTGCATTCATCATTCAAGTCCCTGCGTCGATTCCCGAATACCCGTCGAGATCAGCTTCTATGACAATCTTATTCGATCTCGATGACGAAAGGGAAAGGCGTCATTCGTAACGAAAACGCCCCCGGGCACAGCCGGGGGCGCTTGGGTCTCAACCTTTCGAATGAACGATCAATAGTTCCACTGCAATTGCATTCTCAGCAAGTCGGCGTGGAACTGGCGATAGGGAGCCGCGACCACATTGGTTCGGTCCATCTTCGAATAAATGGCGGAGAACTCGACTTCCGGCAGCGGCTGCCACTCTACGCCGAAATCCCATTCGTAGAGTCTGGCGAGTGGGGAGTTGTTCTCGAATTTCTGGCCGCCCTTGAAATATTGATATTTCACGAAGGGGAAGAAGGTGCCGAGGCCGAACTCCGTATCCTCATATTTGTAGTTGGCCAGAATATAGCCGCCGTTCAGAGCGCCTGACGAGATGACCGTCTGCGTCGGGTCCAGCACGGGGCCGCGACCCCAGTTCCACTCGGCCTGCAGACCGAAGGGCTGCGGATAAATGATGGCGGAGACTGCTACGCGGTCGTCCTTCACGCCTTGTCCGCCGTTCACCGCCCCCGCGGCCCACGCGCCCGTCGCGGGATAGGTGCCGAGCGTATAATTCGCGAGGCTGAAATATCCCGGCGCATTGACGAAGGGCATGCCGGCGGCCGGGTATCCCGGCGGACGGTAGCCCGCGAGGAAGGACGCGCCAAAGAGCGAGGGCGTAATCGCGGCGGTGATGGGCACGAAGCGGCCCGTGTAGCCCTGAATGCTCGCTTCCACCACCTGGCCGTTCTCGAAGACGTAAGGATAGGTGAAGCGGGCGACCATATGCATGTTTCTGTTGAGTTCGACGCGGTTGGCGCCTTGCCCGTTATAGATGCCGAAAGCGAACATGCCGTAGTCGCCTGAGCCTTTAAGATTGTTCTTCACGAGATCCCTGAACAGCGACCGCAAATGCTTCGGCGTATAGTAGAAAAAGAGGCCAAGGTCGCGTTCGTCGCGGCAGCAGCTGTTGATCGCGTCGTTACGATCGAGCGAGAGACGGTTTTGCGAGGACTGCATATTCTCGAAACCATAGGGAATTTTCGACTGGCCGGCGCGGACGCGAAACTCCTTGTCCTTGTCGAAATAAATGTCCGCATAGGCGTCGCGCAGCTGCGCGAAATTGCCGCCGGCCGCATTGGTGTAGGTGCCGAAGAGGGGTCCCGGATTGAAGGCGCCGAAGAGAATGGTGTTGGTTGTGGTGGCGGAGGTCGAAAAGGAGCTGTTCGGCGAGCTCGCGAAATCGGGCTGGATGTAAATATAGAGGTGATCGGAAATATCGCCGCTGAAGATTAGACGCATACGGCGAATGAGGAAGTTCTGCCGCACGCGAACCGTGCGGTCGGCGTTGTTGTTATAATCATTCGAGTACGGGCCCGAGTGCAGGTCGGCCGTGTAGCGCATCTGCGTATAGCCGCGCAGGCTGATGCGTTCATACCAATGCTGCGGCGCCGGCGGCGATCCAGCCGCAGCCGCATGACCAGGGGCGGATGCGTGCTGAGCGGCGATTTTCGCCTCATGCTTCGCGCGCGTCTCGTCGGCTTCGAGCTTCGACAGCCGCGCCTTCAGCGCGCGGATTTCGGAAGCCGTATCGGCCGCGGCCGGCGTGGCCGAGGCTGTGGCTAAAAAGCCGAACGCCGCGATGGCGAGCGCGCGTTGTCCAACTCCAAGTTTCATTGGTTTAACCCCCGTTAATGTTCGGGCGACAGTGAAGCCGGGGCGACATGACAGAGCCGTGACAATTCGAGCTCTGGCGCCAATGTGACAGATTGCGACGGCTTAGCTGTGGCGCCATTGCAACAATCCACACCGCGCTGCATTGTTTTTTTGTGGCTTTCAAGTCACAGACAAATGTTTTCTCATTCATTCGAATGAATTTGTTCGTTTCTCCCGGCGCCACACACCGCGCCTTGCCCGTCCAATGGATTGACTGCTATCGGAACCCCACCGTCCTCATGAAGGCCCCATATGATCGATGCGCCAAAGGGGCGCCGCGAGGCGGCGTTTCTCTTCATTCTCATCACCGTCGCGCTGGACATGCTCGCGCTGGGCGTGATGATTCCCGTGTTGCCCAAACTCATCGCCGAATTCGAAGGCGGCGACCTGCGCGCGGCCGCCGGGGTCACCGGCGTCTTCGGCTTCGCTTGGGCGCTGATGCAGTTCCTGTTTCAGCCCGTGCTCGGCGCGCTCTCCGACCGCTATGGGCGCCGCCCGGTGATCCTGCTGTCCAATCTCGGCCTCGGGCTCGATTACGTCTTCATGGCGCTCGCGCCTTCACTCGCCTTTCTCTTCGTCGGCCGGTTGATCTCGGGAATCACCGCGGCGAGCATCTCGACCGCCAACGCCTATATCAGCGACATCACGCCGCCGGAGAAAAGGGCGGGACGCTTCGGCATGATCGGCGCCGCCTTCGGCGTCGGCTTCATCCTGGGGCCGGCGATCGGCGGCGTGCTCGGCGACTACGGCCTGCGCCTTCCCTTTTGGGCGGCGGCGGCTTTGAGCCTCGCCAATGCGCTTTACGGCTATTTCATCCTGCCGGAATCGCTGACGCCCGAGAAGCGCACGGGCAAACTCGTGTGGCGGAGCGCCAATGTGATCGGTTCGCTGGACTTTCTGCGCAGCCATCGCACGCTGGCGTTGATCGCCGGAGCGCTGTTTCTCTCATATCTCGCGCATGAGTCGCTGCCCGCCCTCTTCGTGCTCTACACGCAGTATCGCTATCAGTGGGACTCCGCCACGACCGGTTGGGCGTTGGCGCTTGTCGGCGTGTCCCAGACCGTCGTGTCAGGCGCGCTGGTGCGGCCGGCGGTGGCGCGCCTCGGCGAGAAGACCACACTCGCCATCGCGCTGATCTGCGGCGCGGCCGGCTTCGCCGTTTACGCCTTCGCGCCGAGCGGGGCGGTCTTCATGGCGGCGCCGCCGCTCATCGCGCTGTGGGGCATGGCCAATCCCTCCTTCCAGGGACTAGCGACCCGCTTCGCCGGCGTCTCGGAACATGGCCGGCTGCAAGGGGCGCTCGGCAGCTTGCGCGGCGTCTCGGGCATGATCGGACCGATCTTCTTCACGCAGATTCTCGCCGAGTCGATCTCCGCCGGCGCTTTCCCAGGCGCGGGCTATTTCATCTCGGCGCTATTGCTGCTGGCGGCTCTCGTCACGGCGATCGCGGCGATGCAGCGCGCAGGCGTTCACGATTCGGCGTAGCCCGCCGCGCGCAACCGCACGACGCTGAGGCCCCCGCCGCGCCGCTCGACGCAAATTTTCGTGGCGATGCGCTGCTGCAGCGAGTCGACATGGCTGATGACGCCGACCCGGCGGCCTTGGCCCTGCAGCGCCTCCAGCGCGTCGATGGCGACATCGAGCGTCGTCGAGTCGAGCGCGCCGAATCCCTCGTCGATGAACAGCGTGTCGACGAAGGAATTGCGGCCCTCCAACGCCGCGAGCGCCAGGGCCAAAGCGAGCGAAGCGAGAAAACGCTCGCCGCCCGACAGGGAGCGCGTCGAACGGCGTTCGTCGCCAAGATCGCGATCGACGATCTGAAGCCCGAGCGATCCGATCTCGCCGCCCGCGCGCTCCAGGGCGTAGCGCGGCGCAAGCAGCGCGAGGCGCTGATTGGCGAGCGCGACAAGCTGCTCCAGCGTCACGCCCTGCGCGAAACGACGGAATTTATCGCCTGTGGCGGAGCCGATCGCTTCGCTGATCTCGTCCCAGATTTTTCGTTCGGCGCGGGCGTCTTCGATTTCCTTTGTGAGCGTCTGCGCGCGACTGCGCGCCTCGTCGTCCTTCGCGCAACGCTCGCGCAACGCGCCGACGCGCGCCGATAAATCGTCAAGCCGTCGCGCGAGCTCGGCGTCGTCG
>CAZCJY010000049.1:0-133 GCA_964498975.1 uncultured Methylocystis sp. | reverse complement strand
GTTTCCGGCGGCGCTAAGGCGCTCGCCTCGTCAAGATCGGCCTGCCGCGCCGCAACGGCCGCTTCTGCCGCGGCGCATGCCGCTTCCGCCGCTTGAATGGCGTGGCGCATCTCGGCCTGCGCCTCTGGCGAAA
>CAZCJY010000048.1:0-13826 GCA_964498975.1 uncultured Methylocystis sp. | reverse complement strand
TTTGGCCCCGGATTATTCCGGCGTTCGTCCCAAACTCTCGGGGCCGGGGGCTGACGCGGCCGATTTTTGTATCCACGGCCCATGCCAGCATGGCGCGCCGGGGCTCGTCGTTCTTTATGGAATAGAAAGCCCGGGCCTGACATCATCCCTGGCGATCGGGGCTGCAGTCGAGCGCATCCTGGGCTCATCTGTAGACGCCCGATAATCGCGGCCGGCCCATTCCCTGCCGATAGATCCGGGCGGGTTGCCCGGTGATTCGCACCGTCGGAGGTTCAGATGACCGATTTTATCGGCTTGGACATTACGCAAAAAATGACGGCCATCCACGTGGTCGACAATGATGGCTACAGCCTCTGGCGAGGCCGACGCGCCACAGTTCCGACCAGGTCGCCGCCACACTGCGCCGACATGCGGGGCATGCGAGCAGGAATATCTAGTGGGTGGCGGTAAGATGGTCTTTCGCTTCCCCGGAAATTCAGATTGTCTGAGTCAGTCGCCATGATGATCTCCCACGCGCAAAATTTCGAAGACGTGATGCTCGAAAGAGCTTTCGCGCAGATTGGGAGCGGATTCTGGGTCGATGTAGGCGCCTGGGATCCAGACATCGATTCCGTAACGCGTCATTTTTATGAGCGCGGCTGGCGCGGCGTGAATATTGAACCCAATCCGAAATATCTCGCTTTGCTCCAGCAGCGGCGTCCGCGCGACACGAATCTCGGCGTCGCCGTCGGTTCGGCGCCCGGGCGCGCGCAAATCACGCTGATTCACGGTACCGGAATGTCAACCCTGCGCCCCGACATCGCCGCAGGCCATGCCGCGCTAAACTATGCTCAAGAGCAAATCGAAGTTCAGCTACAAACGCTCAATTCCATCTTCGAGCAACATGCGCCGGCGGACGTGCATTTTCTGAAGGTCGATTGCGAGGGCTTTGAAGCCGATGTCATCAACGCGTTCGATTTGAAAAAGCACCGACCCTGGATCATCCTTGTCGAAGCGACCAAGCCGTTGTCGCGCGAGGAAACGCATGACGCCTGGGAGCCGCATATTCTGGCGAGCGGCTATGACTTCGTTTATTTCGACGGCGTAAACCGTTTCTATCTCGCCGCGGAGCACCGGGAATTGGAGCGGCATTTTGCCATTCCGCCAAACTTCTTTGACGATTTCTTCGTCGCTCGCATGATGATCCCTTCGCCGGGCGCAGGAGAGCAGCGCCAAAGCGTTGGGGCTCTTATTTGTCGGCTGCTCGGGTGGCTCGGCGTTAAATAATTTCGCGTCACTAACACTCGTCATTGCAAGCGACGCAGAAGGATTTTCATCTTAATCTGGATTGCATGTGCTGCAGCGCAATAATTGACGCCTTCTTGGGGCGTAAAGGCCGACAGGAGTTCGCAGATTTGTTCCAGAGCCCGTCGACGGGGCGTTCCATCGCCTTGCACAGCAAGGCTTTCCGATTTTCTCGATCGGATTGAAATGGGGCTGTAAGGCGGCAGATAGAGAAGGCTCACATCTCTTTGTTCGATCGCCTCGCGCACGCCCGCTATATGTGCGAGTTGCGTCTCGCGGATCGTAGTATCAGGCGTCGCCTCAATCATATCCTCACGCAAATCCTAGCTGTAGGCCCGCGCCATGATCCGCCTCCATCGACATTCCGACAGAGGAACCGCATTGATGCGCCGGTTCGGGAATCCCACAAAGATTCCGAAAACGCCAAACGTCCTATAAGCGATCTCGGCGACGACGCGATTGCTTCGCAATAATGACGAGGCCTCAGACGAGACGAGACGCTATCGCTGCTTCGACGCGCACTGCGCCTCCTGCTGGGCGAATCTGTGCTCATGCCACGCGCACAGCTCCGGCTGCTGACGCTTGAAGCGCGCTGGCGAAGTCGTCGCATAGCGAAATTTCGCGCGCAGATTTTCGAAAGTGAAATCGCAATAGGCCTTGCGCATGAGGTCGTCCATCATCGCTCGGCTTTCCTTCTCCGGATTGATCGCGCACATGTATTTTCCAAGCAGCATCACGAGCGGATGAAACTCGTGGCGAAGGACGCGCCGCACATGAAACGCTTCGAAACTGTCGTGCCCGAAAAAGTGATCGGCGATCTTGTGATATCCCTCTACCGTCAGCCGGTAGCGTTTCACCATGCCGCCGCCTGCGAAGGAGTCATTGTCGGGGCGCCGGTCGAGCAGCGCGCAGCCGAAGACTTTCACGCTCAATCCTTTGGGCATCAACTCGAACAGGCGCGCCGCATGCGCCCAGCAGCCGCCGACGAATTCTTCGTTCAGCGGAACGCTGTTCCATTTTTCGCGACGAACGATCAACCCGCCGATGAAGCTGAAAAACGCCTCGGTGTTGACCGCGCGGCTGAAATAATCGCGTCTTGCGGCCTCGTCTGAGAGTTCGAATACGGCGCCGGCCGGCGCATCGACCGTCGGCCACTCGATCCATTTGCCCGTGTCGGCCATATATTCCATATGCTTGCACAGATAAAGGTCGCAGCCGCCTTGTATTTCGGTCAGCACGCGGCGGATCGCGCCCGGCCGCATGATATCGTCGCCGCTGAACAGCCAGCAATAATCGCTCCTCGCAGGCTCGACCGACTTCGCCATGTCGCGATCGATCCCGCCTCTCTCGGGCGCGCGCACGTAATGGATGTTCGCATGCTTTTTCTGGTAGCTCTCGATGATCGGCGCCGTACTGTCCGTCGACGCGCCGTCCAGAATGATGATGTCGATCTCATTCGCGCCATCCTGGCTCAGGATCGAATCCAGCGTCTCGGGAATGAATTTCGCGAAATTATATATGGGAATGCAGATCGACAGGCTGGCGGTCATGATATCCTCTCTCGCGCGCGACATGGGCGCGCCCGCATGGTCTCATTCTTCGCGGAATTTAGGCGAGCGCGTTGACCGAGGCAACGCGCTCTGCCGCTCCCGCGAGGCGACCCTTCGGCGCTCCCTAAACGGCGCCGAGCGCGCGTTTCAGCGCGGCGGCGTCGATCTGATAGCCATTGTCCCGCATGATCGCAGCGAGCCGCGCCGCCGATTTCGCCCAGCTGACAACGGCAGGCGGCGTCACTTCCCTGCTCGAAGCCAGCGCTTCCTTCACACGCGCAGCGAGCGATTGAGAATCGAGCAAGTCGAAATAGACCGCCCCGTCCCCGCCGACTTCGCGAAAGACTGGAATATCGCTGGCGATGACGCGAACGCCATGATGCGCGGCCTCAACGAGCGGCATGCCGAATCCTTCCGTAAAGGACGGGAAGATCAATGCGCGCGCGCGCGGATAGAGATGAAAAAGATCAGCGTCGCTGGCGTCGCGCAACCAAAATAGTCTTCGGCCGAACTCCGCATGTTCGCGGACACGGCGTTGCAGCGCCCGCGTATTCCACCCCGGTCTGCCGACGATCACATAGCGCGCATCGCAGCCTTCCGCCCAGAGCTTTTCAAAAGCGTCCAGCGCTATTGAGTAGGCCTTGCGCGGTTCGAGCGTCCCGACGCTCATGAAAAAAGGCGTCGGCGCCGATGCGATCTCGTGCGCAACCGGCGAGGGCGACGTTTGCGCCGCCGCACGAAAATCAGCGCCAAGCGGCCACCAGCCTATTCGCATATTTAGAGGCGGCGCGAGACGCTTCTCGCGCAAATAGTTGACGAAATCCTGCGCGACGCTCTGCGAAATGCAGACGATCGCGTCGCAACGCAGCAGCACGTCCTCAAACCAATGAATGAAAGGACCGCTGTTCTTGACCGCCGTGGCGGCCGGATAGCGCAACGGAATGAGATCATAAAGGCAGCCGATCGCCTCGCCCCCGGCTTTGCGGACCGCCGCCAGCAAGGGCGGATATTCCTCGTAAAACCCCCAACCGGAGTCGAGCAGCAGGAGCTTGTCGCCCTGCTGCAGGTCGATCGCGTCGGGCAGCGCCGGATGTTTGAAATGCGAATAAAGACGCCCCTCCTCGATAAAGACCGGAACGCCGGCGCCGCTTTCGACGCATGCGCGCGCGATCTCGCGCACGACGCGCTGCACGCCCGTATGGCCAGGGAAGCGATGCGTCGCCGTCATATCGATGAGCAGACGGTTGCGCGCCGCGGGCGCCGGAATGTCGCCCTCTAGCGGCGGTCGCAGCGATTGCGCTTTGACCATATCCGGCTTGCGCCAGCGCCCGTCGTGCAGCCGGCCAAAACCCAGCAGTCGAAACAGGGTCCAGTAGAACTCCAATGCTTTGGCGTAAAGGAAGCGCGTGCGGGCGTCGACATCATATTGTTCGATTTCGCTGAGCTCGCGATGCAGCTCCTCGAGCAGATAGGCGTCGATCTTCTCCTTCATCCCGCTCTCCCGGCACGGCCGCTCTTTCTGCGGCCCGTGTCGTTCGTACGGCAGGTTGAGACTTATGACAAGGCGCAGGCATATCACGTCTGCTTTCGTGGGCAGCGCGCCCTTCGTTGGTTATCTGCAGCGGTCCGCCAGGGGTATTCCCGACGAACATTGCCCATTCCGAAGTGGCGTGAAGCCGCAACATTGGCTGCGCGCAAAAAGCAAGACGCCCGCACTGACAGGTCAACGCGGGCGTTTTGCCGGTCCGCCGAAAAGATGAGCGCTCACTCAAGAAACGAGCGCGCCGTTTAGTTAGTGACTCTTTTTACCCCTATTTCCCTTCTGCGGCGCTGAGCAGATCGAAGTGACGATTGACGCCGGCATGGACGAGATTGCCGTTAAAGCGCGTCGAGGTCGATGCGGTGTAGCTATAGAAGCCGCTCGGCTGCGCCGCAAAAGCGGAAGCGGTCGCATTGCCGAGATCGTAACGAAGATAATCGATCTTGGCGCTCCAGTTCGGCATGAACATCCATTCGACGCCGCCGCCGGCCGTCCAGCCAATGAGACTGTCCTGATAGACGGGATTGATGAAGGTCTGGTTGGTCCCGCCGATGCGTCGGCTGATGATGGCGGCGTTGGAGATGACGCCGCCATAGGCCATGCCGCCCGTGCCATAGACCGCCAGCGTCGGCGTGACGAGATAGCCGAGGCGGCCGCGGATCGTGCCGAGATAGTTCAGCGTCGCGGTGCGCTGCGCATAGGTCAGGAAGCTGTTGCCGCCGCCTTGGGCGAGGCTGGCCTGCCACTTCGTGTCGGTGTTTCCCGAAACGCCATGGAGATCAGCCTCGGCGCCGGCCAAGAAGCTGTCTCCCAGATTCCAATTGGCGCCGATCTGCAGACCGCCGATGAAGCCAGCGAGATGATTGGTCCGATCGATCGGCGTCGCGCTCAAAGCGACCGCCGGACTGGCCGGCGCGGCGCCCACGGGCAAAACCTGAATATTCGACGTCGGATTGGACCAGGCGCCGCCGCCATTCAGACCGACATAGACGTCCGTCCAGCTCGGCGGCTTCGGGGGAGGCGCATCGGGCGCCGCCAGAGCAAGGAAGTCGGAAGCGGGATTCTTCGTGATCGGATTGCCGTCGCCGAAAGCGTTAGCGGTCACTTCCAGATAGAAGAAGTCGGTGGGGCGCGCGGTCAGGCCGTTGGTGGTCGTCGTCTGTCCGGGGAAGGATTGCGGGAAGAAGGGCTGCAGCGCGACCGCATTCGCGAAGCTCGACGTGAACGACCCCGGCCAGAAGCGCGCATAGCTCGCGGTCAGATTGATGAACTGGCTAAGTTTGTAGCGGGCGCGGAAGTCGACTTCCGTGCCCAGGAACGTGCCCCTGTTGCCAAGCGGCGCGAAGAGATTGGCGCGGTCCCAGGCGGCGGCGGCGCTCGCCAGCCAATAGGCGCTGAACGCGGTGTCGATCTGGAGATTCTTCAGCGGCGTGAACTCGAGGCGCGCCTTGGGCGCCTTGATATTGTTCCACGCGAAATAATCGTCGCGCGAGAATGGCTGATTGAAGCCGTAGAAAATGTCGAAGGTCTGATTGACACTGTCGAAGGGGCTCTTGTTGCCAGAGCCATAGGCGTAATTGGCGCTGATGCGCGGCTTCCAGGGATGGTCCGAGAAAGTGTAGCCGGCCTCGAAAGCATAGGCGATGGCGTCGTGCTGGACGGTTGTTTGAATGGCGTTGCGGCGCGCGCCGAAGTCGCGGAATTCGCCGATCTCGCCGAACTGCTTGTTGATATCGAAATCATAGTCGAAGTCGCCGAGCACGCCATAGACGCGCAGACCGGGGGCATAAGTTTCTCTGTGGACGCGAAGAGCGTTGGAGGTGTTGATGACGTCGGCGAATTGCTTGCGGCCGAGGAAATAGGGCTGGATGGTCGCATATTCGGACCAGCGGCGGATGCTGAGCACGCTGCCGTAAATCCAATTCGCCCATTCGGGCCGATCGAACCAATCCGGATAGCGCACCACAGGCCGCATCAGGAAGCTGTCGATGTCCCAGTCATTGTCCTTCTTGCCGATCTTGACGCGGAAGCCTTCGAAATTATTCGTCGTGTTGCGGAACTCATTCTCCGCGATCAGGCGCCGGTCGAGCAGTTCGAAATGGAACCGGCCGGCGCGCAGCGTCAAGGGGCGATCATTGCCGCGATCATCCTTGCCGAACACATCCTTGAAAAAGAGTTCGCCATAGGCGGAGATCAGCTCGCTCTGATTGATCTCCTGGCCCTGATATTGATAGATGCTGTTGAAGGCGCGCGAATCCTGGAACTCCACGACAAAGCGGAACGGATCGAGGATGTTCTGCACGCCGAGATAAACGCGCGTGCGATCCAGCCACAAAGAGTTCGGGAAATTTTTTCTTTGCGACGCCGGCGGATTGACGGTGGTGTCGGTCCACGGCCGATAATCGTCCTTGCGATATTCGAAGCGCACGCGTGAATCGAGGCCGACATTGAGCCAGTCGATGCCTTCGAATTCCTTGTAGGTTTTGCCGAGGTTACGCACATAGGGCGGAATGTCGGGCTGCGGCTCCAGGCGATAGCCACGGGTCTTAACGTAATAGCTCTTCTTTTCCGTGGATGCGCTGGCGGCGGCTTCGGCGCCGGGCTTCTGCTTTGAGGAATTGGATTTCGCCGCGTTCTTAACGTCTGCCTTCACCACCGCTTTCTCCGGCGGCGTGTCCTCGCCGAAAGCCCCAGCGGGATAAACCGCCATCAGTGCTGCGATGGCCGTTCCGAACCTTCTGTTTCGCTGAAAGTGCGCCATTCCCCGACTCGCCCTTGATCTTCACCTACAGCCCGAGCCGGAAAAAGTGAACTTCCCCTAGCCCGGGCGTAAGCTGATCAAACCCCATGCCATGAAACTTGTCTATAGACTTTATAGACTAAATATCATTCTCAGCTCTACCGTTGCACTAATGTCACACCCTGCAGCGGTTGAGATGCGGCGCCGGAAGCAGACGGCTGATCTAAAGCGCGCGCTATTTCTGCAGCACGAAGAAGAGGCGCGGATAACGCAGCAGCACCTTGCCGTTCGGTTGCCTCGGATAGGCTTGCGCGAGCCTCTCGCGATAGCGCCAAAGAAAATCGGCGCTCTCTTGCGCGCTAAGCAGATCGAGAAACGGACGCAGGCCCGAGCCTTCGAACCATTCAACGACGCCTTGCGGCCCGTCGAGCGGATGAATGTAAACCGTCTGCCAAATGTCGATCATGCGGCACAGCGGCGCGAGCAGATTGTAATATTCATCCGGCGCGCCGATCACAGTGAGCGATTTCGCGATGGGGACCAGCCGGCTCGCCCAGGGTCCATCCGCCGCCACCATGCGCATCGCCGCATGTGAAAGCTCATGCGTGTTGTTCGGCATCTGCACGGCGAGGCGGCCTCCGGGAGGCAATGTCGCCAGGAGGTCCGCCATCAGCCTGCGATGGTCGGGGAGAAAATGCAGCGCCGCATTGGCGAAAATCAGATCGGTTTGCTCGGGCGGACGCCAATGCGCGATGTCCTCCTTGACGAAAGTCGCCGCAGGAACCCGCGCGCGGGCGCGAGAAAGCATATTGTCGGACCTGTCGACGCCGACGACAGCGGCCCCGGGAAAGTTCATCGCCAGAAGCTGGGTGCTGTTCCCCGGCCCGCAGCCAAGATCGAAAACGAGCTTCGTCTCGCATAAGGGAACGCGCGCGAGGAGGTCGCGCGCGGCGCGCGTGCGCTCTTCCTCGAATTTCAGATAGAGTTCCGAATTCCAGTCGTTCGATGCGTCGCGCTCTTCGACATGCGACAGAGAGCGCGCGGCGTTCAAATGCCCTCTCCTGCGTCGATGTAGGCGTCTTCATCGGTCGGAAAGATGCGCGCCTTCGATAGGCTCAGCGGCACGCGGCCGCCAAGCGCGGCGGCGTTTTCGAGCGGCGAATCGATCTCGAGCGTCTGATCGTAGCCGTCGATGGCGATGGTGGCCCGTACACCCGCAGGCGTGCGCCGCAGGCTTTCGACGCGACCTTCGAGTTCGCCGTTTCCTTCCGACGCCACGGCGATGTCGGCCGGCCGGAAGAAGACTTTCGCGGGACCGCTGCGCAGCCCATGGGTGTCGATATGCAATTCGCGGCCGCCGAATCGGACATGGCCGTCGGCGATGGTGACCGGCAGCGCGACGGCTTCGCCCACAAACGAGATGACAAAGGGCGAGGCTGGCCGGTCGTAGAGCTCGCCGGGCGTGCCGATCTGTTCGATGCGGCCCTCGTTGAGCACGACGACGCGATCGGCAAGCTCCATCGCCTCGTCCTGATCATGCGTGACGAAGACGGTGGTCAATCCCGTCTGCTTGTGAATGTCGCGCAGCCAGCGACGCAGATCCTTGCGCACGCGCGCGTCCAGCGCGCCAAACGGCTCGTCGAGCAAGAGAACGCGCGGCTCGATGGCGAGGGCGCGCGCCAGCGCGACGCGCTGGCGCTGACCGCCGGAAAGCTGCGCCGGATAGCGGCCGCCGAGGCCGTCGAGCTGAACGAATTGGAGAAGCTCCGCGACTCGCGCCTTGATCGCCGCGCGCGAGGGACGCAAGCGCCGTGGGCGCACTTTCAAACCGTAAGCGATATTGTCGGCGACGGTCATATGTTTGAAGAGCGCATAGTTTTGAAAAACCATGCCGACGTGACGATCCTGAACGGGAAGATTTGTCGCGTCTTCGCCATCAAACAGCACGCGTCCGCGATCGGGCGAATTAAGGCCGGCGATCACCCGCAGCAATGTCGTCTTGCCGGAGCCCGACGGGCCCAGCAGCGCGACCAGTTCGCCAGGCTGAATGTCGAGGCTCACGTCGCGCAACGCCGGAAAGGCGCCGAAATCCTGTTCGACGCCTTCGACGCGAATCGAAAAGCCGCGCTTGCTCATTTCAATGCCGGCGGGCGCGCCCCGAGAGTTCGTCCGCGTGACGCCATTCGAGGAAGGTCTTGAGCCCGAGCGTGACGAGCGCCAGGCTTGCAAGAAGAACCGCGAGAGCGAAAGCGGCGACGTTGTTGTACTCATTATAGAGTATCTCCACTTGCAGCGGAATCGTGTTGGTGAGGCCGCGAATATGGCCGGACACCACCGAGACGGCGCCGAACTCCCCCATGGCGCGGGCGTTGCACAGCAACACGCCGTAGAGCAGGCCCCATTTGATATTGGGCAGCGTCACGGTGAGAAAGGTCTTGAAGCCCGAGGCGCCAAGCGTGAGCGCCGCTTCCTCCTCGACCTTCCCCTGCTCCTGCATCAGCGGAATGAGTTCGCGCGCGACGAAGGGGAAAGTGACGAAGATCGTTGCGAGCACGATGCCGGGCACGGCGAAGATGATCTGCACGCCATGGGCCGCCAGCCATTTGCCGAACAGCCCTTGCGCGCCGAACACCAGCACATAGACGAGGCCGGCGACGACAGGCGACACGGAGAAAGGCAGATCGATCAGCGTGATCAGCAGGCTCTTTCCGGGGAAGGAGAATTTGGCGATCGACCAAGAGGCGGCGAGGCCAAAGACGAGATTGGCCGGCACGCTGATCGCCGCGATGAGCAGCGTCAGGCGGATGGCGGCGAGCGCGTCGGGATCCTCAAACGCCGCGAAAAATGGCCCGACGCCTTTGCTGACCGCTTCCACGAAGACGATCGCGAGCGGCGCGAGGAGGAAAGTGGCGAGAAACAGCACCGCGAGCGCGATAAGCGCGTAGCGCGCGAGTGGCGCCTCTTGCGTGACGGCGCGGACTTTGGCGCGCCGATGGGTCGAAGGAGCAAACGCGATCTCAGACATGGCCGAACCTCTTTCGGCTCCACGCCTGAACGAGATTGATGAGAAGCAGCGCCGCAAAGGAGATCGCCAGCATGATCGTCGCGATTCCCGTCGCGCCCGAGACGTCATATTGCTCGAGCTTCACGACGATGAGCAAAGGCGCGATCTCCGACACATAAGCGATATTGCCGGCGATGAAGATCACCGAGCCATATTCGCCGATGGCTCTCGCGAAGGCGAGCGCGAAGCCCGTCAGCAGAGCCGGAACGAGCGGCGGCAGCAACACGCGCGCGACCGTCTGCCAGCGGCTCGCGCCGAGCGTGGCGGAGGCTTCCTCCAACTCGATCTCCAGTTCTGAAATGATCGGCTGAACGGTCCGCACGACGAATGGCAGGCCGATAAAGATGAGCGCGACGAGAATGCCCCAGCGGGTGAAGGCGATTTTTATGTCGTAATCGGCGAGCGGCGCGCCGAACCAGCCATTTTGGGAATAAAGCGCCGCGAGCGAAATGCCGGCGACGGCGGTCGGCAGCGCGAAGGGCAAATCCACGAAAGCGTCGAGGAGGCGCCGGCCGAAAAACTCGTATCGCGTGAGCACCCAGGCGACGATCAATCCAAAGAAGAGATCGATAAGCGCCGCGGCGAAGGAAATGAAAAACGTCGTGCGCAACGCCGCCGCGACGCGGGGCTCCGTCGCAACGTCATAGAGACCTGAAAAGCCGAGCTCGGACGAGCGCCAGATCAGCGTCGCCAGCGGAAACAGCACGATCAACCCTAGATAGAACAGCGTGTAGCCGAAGGTGAGGCCAAAACCGGGAATAACGCTCGGCGCCTTGAAGCGCCGAGCGTTTTTGCCAGCAAAGCTCGGGGAGCTCACTTCGCCGGCTCTTGTTTTTGGATATCGTCGAAGATTCCGCCGTCGGCGAAATGCTTCTTCTGCGCCGCCGCCCAGCCGCCGAAGGCTTTGTCCACTGTGATGAAGTCGATTTTGGCGAACTTCTTCACATCCTCCTTCGCCGCATATTCCGGGTGAACCGGACGATAGTAATTACGCGCGATGATCGCTTGCGCCGGCGGCGAATAAAGGAAGTCGAGATAGGCTTCGGCGACCTTTCGATTGCCTTTCGCGTCGGCGTTGGCGTCGACGACCGCGACAGGCGGCTCGGCCAGAATCGATTGCCGCGGCGTGACGATCTCGAATTTGTCGGCGCCGAATTCCTTCAACGCCAGGAAGGCTTCATTCTCCCAGGTGATCAGCACGTCGCCGAGCCCGCGCTGCGCGAAAGTGATCGTCGAGCCGCGCGCGCCCGTGTCCATCACCGGCGCGTTTCTGTAGATCGCCTTCACGAACTCCTTCGTCTTGGCTTCGTCGCCGCCGAACTTCTTCAGCCCATAGCCCCAGGCCGCGAGATAGTTCCAGCGCGCCCCGCCGGAGGTCTTCGGATTCGGCGTGATGACGGCGACGCCGGGCTTCGCCAGATCGTCCCAATCCTTGACGGCTTTGGGATTGTCCTTGCGCACGAGGAAGACGATCGTCGACGTATAGGGCGAGGAATTATTCGGCCGCCGCTTCTGCCAGTCGACGGGGATTTTGCCGCTCTTGCTCGCGATCGCGTCAATGTCCGCGGCGAGCGCCAGCGTCACGACATCTGCATTCAGGCCATCGATCACCGCTCGCGCCTGCGCGCCGGAGCCGCCATGCGACGCCTGAATCTCGATCGTCTCGCCGGTCTTGGCCTTCCAATCGGCGACGAAGGCTGGATTGATCGCCTTATAGAGTTCGCGCGTCGGATCGTAGGACACGTTTAAAAACGTCTGACCGGCCTGCGAACTGGCGCCCGCCATGACGGCGAGCGTCAATAAACCAACGACGATTCCCAACCCAATGCTCCTGTCCGAGCACCTGACCCCAAACATATCGGCCCCTCCCTCATAGTCTATAAATTCGATAACATGAGTATTTTTGTAGAGCAAGGGGGATAATCGCGCCGAGCGTTTGCGATTTTCCAGGCGCTCCTGAGCGTCCTCACAAGGCCGTCTGAAGCTTCCTTCGATTTTCCAGGATCGAGCGCGCTGCGCCGACGGGAGTCCCAAACAGGCGGCCTCGCCAGGGCCAAAGCGGCTGAGAATTCGCTCAACCAGCAGGGCAAGGAGCAGCGACCATCCAAGAGTGGGCAAGAACGCCCCGAACTTGGGCTCGTCACGACACCGACTTGCGCGTCGTAAATGTCGCCATGACGTGTGCGCTCGATATGCGGTGAGAAGTCGAAAAGTAGCGAAAAGTGTCGTATCGAGGCGTGGAATGGGTTGCACGCGACGCGGCCTGTGCTGTTGAGCATAAACTGAAAATAGCTATGAATCAGGATATTAAGTTCTCAGTCGCGCCGATGATGGACTGGACGGATCGGCACTGCCGATTTTTCCATCGCCTTCTGTCGCGCCGCGCGCGCCTCTACACCGAAATGCTGACAACCGGCGCCGTCATCCATGGCGATCGCGCGCGACTGATGGCGTTTGACGCCTTCGAGCAGCCCGTCGCCTTTCAACTCGGCGGCTCGGAGCCCGCCGCGCTGGCGACGGCCGCGCGCATCGTCGAACAATTCGGCTATCGGGAAGTTAATCTCAACGTCGGCTGTCCGTCGGATCGCGTTCAGAACGGCGCTTTCGGCGCCTGCCTCATGCGCGAGCCTGCACTCGTTGCAAACTGCATCAAGGCGATGAAGGACGCCGTCGCGATTCCGGTCACGGTGAAATGCCGCATCGGCGTCGACGACCAGGATCCGCAAGAAGCGCTATTCGCGCTCGCCGAGATGAGTGTCGCAAGCGGCGCCGACGCGCTTTTCGTCCATGCGCGAAAAGCTTGGCTGCAAGGACTATCGCCGAAGGAAAATCGCGATGTCCCGCCCCTGGATTATGGGCTGGTGCATCGCCTCAAGCGCGCGCTGCCCGGAACGCCGATCGCGCTCAACGGCGGCCTGACGACGATCGCGCAGATGCGCGAGCAACTGGAGTTCGTCGATGGCGTCATGATCGGCCGCGCCGCTTATCATGATCCGGCGTTGCTGCTTGACGTCGACCCGGAAATTTTCGGCGAGCAGGCGCCGCTCGCCGACGGCTTTGCCGCGATCGACGCCTTCATTCCTTATGTCGAGCGGCAATTGACAAAGGGCGAGCCGCTGGCCGCGATGACGCGCCACCTTCTCGGCCTGTTTTCAGGCATGCCCGGCGCACGATCCTTTCGCCGCCGCCTGGCGCTGGATGCGGTCAAGCCAGGCGCCGGCGTCGAGGTCCTGCGCGCCGCCGTCGCAGAGGTACAGGGGGCAATGGCGCGCCAAGCCGAATCGGCATTGGCGCTGTAGCGGATCACGCAGCGGAGAGCGAAAGCAGGATCGCTATTTCGGCGACTTGCTGCGCCGCGCCGAGCACGTCGCCAGTGTAGCCGCCGATCTGCTTCTCGGCGAGTCTTGCAATGAGCGACGCGCCCGCAAAGGCGGCGACAATGGCGACGATAAGCTGAGCGGCGCCGGCGCCTGCCGCCCAAGGCGCCAGTGCGAGGCCCACAGCGAATGCGGATGCGCGCGTCAACGCCTGGCGCGAGGGCGGCGCCGACGACGCGCCCGCGCCGTCAGCGCGCGCCGGCGCAAGCGTCAGCATCGGCGCCAAGCCGGCGACGCGCGAAAGCGCGCCAGCGAAAACGAGCGCGAAGGC
>CAZCJY010000047.1:0-13934 GCA_964498975.1 uncultured Methylocystis sp. | reverse complement strand
CGGCCGGCTCGAGCGCCTCGATGTCGAGGCCGTTCTCATCCGCGATCGCGCCTCGGCTGTCGGAAGCGCCCACGAGCCGCGCGCCCTTGCGCGCGAGAAAGCGCGCCGCATGGCTGCCGACGGCGCCAAATCCCTGCACGACGATGCGGGCGCCCTGCAGCGAAAGGTTAATGAAGGGCGCGGCCGCTTCAGCCGCGATGGTGACGCCGAAGCCGGTCGCCCCGATCTCGTCGAGCGGGATGCCGCCGATCTCCGCGGGCAGGCCGACCGAGCGGCCGATCTCGTCATGCACCCAAGCCATCGCGGTCTCATCGGTGCCCATGTCGGGTCCGGGGATGTAGTCCACAAGCTGTTCGATGGATTTGGCGAAAACGCGAATGAGCCGCTCCTTGCTTTCGAGCGGCATTTCAGGATCGCCGAAGATCACGGACTTCGCCCCGCCATGCGGCAGGCCGCAGGCCGCGTTCTTGAGCGTCATCGCGCGCGCGAGACGGTAGCATTCTCGCACGCTGACGTCGGGCGCCATGCGCGTGCCGCCGATCGCGGGCCCGGCGACGACATTGTCGATCACCACGACCGCGCGTAGATCGACGGATGGCGACCAGATATGGATGATCTTCGCTGGTCCAAATTCGTCGCGAAAAATGAAGGGGTCTGTTTCAGGCTCCATCAACATGAGCCGATAAATTGTGGCGTGCCGATCCTCGTCAAGACCTCTCGCCTGCGCTTTCCTTCTTGCGCTGCGGCGCCGGGCGAGGCCGGCCAAAATTTTAGTGACGGGACCGTGACGGGCCTCAGCCGCGCCCTACTTTGCCATCATGACCGGAACAGCGCCGGCGGCGGAAGTTAAGGGCATGGGCTTCGATATTCATATTGACGTCGTCCAATTGCTGTCGCCGACCGGCGAAATCAGCAAAGCCGCGAGCGACGAGTGCAAGAACGTTGAGCGTCTGCAGGCTTTCTACCGCGCCATGACGCGCACGCGCATTTTCGACAATAAAGCGATCTCATTGCAGCGGACCGGCCAGCTCGGCACTTTCGCTTCCGCCCTAGGGCAGGAGGCGGTTGGCGTAGGCGTCGCCGCCGCGATGGCCGAGCGCGACATCCTTGTGCCCTCCTATCGCGATCACGCCGCGCAATTTTACCGCGGCATGTCGATGTCGGAGTGCCTGCTGTATTGGGGTGGCGACGAGCGGGGCAGTGACTTCGAGAAGACGCGGCATGATTTCCCCAATTGCGTGCCGGTGGCGACCCAGGCGCCGCAGGCGGTCGGCGCCGCCTACGCGCTGATGGCGCGCAAGCAGGATCGGGTTGTCGTCACCTTCATCGGCGACGGGGGCACGTCGAACGGCGCATTCTATGAAGCGCTGAACATGGCGGGCGTTTGGAAGACGCCCGTCGTCTTCGTTATCAGCAATAATCGCTGGGCGATCTCCACGCCGCGGGAGCTGGAAAGCGCTGCGGAGACGCTGGCGCAAAAGGGCGTCGCCGCCGGAATCGAAGGGCGTCAGGTCGATGGCAACGACGTCATCGCGGTGCATGAGGTTGCCCGCGCCGCCATCGACAAGGCGCGGAGCGGCGGCGGGCCGACGTTGATCGAGGCGCTAACCTATCGTCTTGGCGATCACACGACGGCGGACGACGCGTCGCGTTATCGCGATCCCGATGTCGTGCGGGCGGAATGGGCGCGTGAGCCGATCAGCCGGTTGCGCGCCTATCTGATCAGCGAAGGCGCATGGTCTAAGGACCAGGAGGCGGCGCTTCACAAGGAATGCGCGAGCGAGGTCGAGCGAGAGGTCGGCCTTTATCTTGGCGTCTCGCCGCTTGGCTCCGACGCCATGTTCGAACATCTTTACGCGTCGCTGCCACGGTCGCTGGAGCGCCAGCGCGAGGAGGCGCGCCGTTTCTCCCCAACTGGCGATCGCGATCATGGCTGAGATCACGCTTGTCGAGGCCGTTAATCTCGCGCTCGCCCGCGCAATGGCGGAGGACGAGAATGTGCTGCTGCTCGGCGAGGACATCGGCGTCAATGGCGGCGTCTTTCGTGCAACCCTTGGGCTGCAGTCCCGTTTCGGCCGCGAGCGCGTCATAGATACGCCGCTTGCGGAAGGCGCCATTGCGGGCGTTGCGGTCGGCATGGCCGCGATGGGGCTGAAGCCCATCGCCGAGATTCAGTTTTCAGGCTTCATCTATCCGGCCATCGACCAGATCATCAACCACGCCTCGCGACTGCGCAATCGAACCCGCGGCCGCTTGAGCTGCCCCATGGTGCTTCGATCGCCTTGCGGCGCCGGCATTCATGCGCCGGAGCATCACTCCGAGAGTCCGGAGGCGATATTCGCCCATATGCCGGGACTGCGCGTCGTCGCGCCTTCCTCGCCGGCGCAGGCTTATGGCCTGCTGCTTGCGGCGATACGCGATCCCGATCCCGTGATCTTTCTCGAGCCGACGCGGCTCTATCGCCTGTTCCGGCAGGACGTGTCGGATGACGGCGAGGCGCTGCCTCTGGACGCCTGCTTCGTCCTTCGCGAAGGCTCGGACGCCACCGTTGTCACCTGGGGGGCGATGGTTCCCGATACGCTGACTGCGGCCGATCGGCTGGCGGACGAAGGGGTGTCGATTGAAGTGATCGACGCCGCCACCCTGAAGCCGCTCGATATGGAAACCATTCTTCGCTCCGTCGAAAAGACCGGACGCTGCGTCATCGTGCATGAGGCGCCACGCACGGCTGGTCTCGGCGCCGAGATCGCCGCTGAGATCGTTGAGCGTGCGCTCTATTCGCTCCTCGCGCCGGTCAGGCGCGTCACGGGTTACGATGTCGTCGTGCCGCTCGCCAAACTTGAAAAGCAATATATTCCAAGCGTGGATCGGATCATTGACGGCGTGCGCAGCGTGATGGAGCAGGCATGAATATTTTTCGACTCCCAGATCTTGGAGAAGGATTGCAGGAGGCCGAACTCGTCGAATGGCGCGTGGCCCCCGGCCAGGATGTCGAAGTCGATCAACCGCTCGTCTCCGTCGAGACCGCCAAGGCCGTCGTGGAAATTCCGTCGCCGCGCGCAGGCCGCATCGAGCGTCTCTTCGGCGCCGAAGGGGAAGTGATCCGCATCGGCGCGCCGCTCGTCGGCTTCGAAGGCGCCGGCGAAGACGCCGGCTCGGTCGTCGGCGCGGTTCAAAGCGGTCCCGCCGTTGTTCGCGACGAACCGATTTCGCTCGCGCATGGAGGCGGCGCGATACGCGCGACGCCGGCTGTGCGCGCCTTGGCGCGCAAGCTCAATGTCGATCTGTCGATGGTGACGCCCTCTGGCGCCGACGGGCTCATCATGGCGCAAGATGTCGAGCGCGTCGCGAGAATTCTGAGCGAAGCGGGGGCGGCCGAGCCGCTGCGCGGCGTGCGGCGCGCCATGGCGCGCAATATGGCGCAGGCGCAGGCCGAAGTCGCCGCTGCGACGATCATGGACGATGCGGATATCGAGTCCTGGCGGGAAGGGACCGACACGACGGCGCGGCTGATCAGAGCCCTCGTCAGGGCATGTCAGGCAGAGCCGGCGCTCAACGCCTGGTTCGAAGCCCAGTCCTTGGGACGGCGCATCCTGAAAAAAATCGACCTCGGCGTCGCCGTCGACCTGCCGGATGGCCTGATCGTCCCGGTGTTGCGAGACGTTGGCAATCGCGACGCTCAAGACATTCGCGCGGCGCTCAATCGGTTACGCGAAGATGTGGCGGCGCGGCGCATTCCTCCGGAAGAGCTGCGCGGGGCGACCATTACGCTTTCCAATTTCGGCATGATCGCCGGGCGCTACGCTGCGCCCGTCGTGCTGCCGCCGACTGTCGCGATCCTCGGCGCCGGGCGCATTCGCCGCGAGATGGTCGCCGTGGACGGCGCGCCGGCGGCGCACCGAATCCTGCCGTTGAGCCTGACTTTCGACCATCGTGTGGTGACCGGCGGCGAGGCGGGTCGGTTCCTGGCGGCGGTGATCGAGGATCTGGAAAAAGCGGAGTGAAATTTTCTGTCAGCTTGCCGTCTGTGCATCCGGATGGGCGGCGACAAAGGCGAGATGCTCGCGGCAGGCGGCTTCGACCGCGAGGATGTTCGCGAACTGATCGAAGACAACATTGAAACGTCTTGCGTTATAGAGCTGTGGAATGAGGCACACATCCGCGAGCGTTGGCGCCGCGCCAAAGCTGAAGGGCGCCGGAGCGATCAGCGCGTCGAGCGCCGCCAGTCCGTCCAGAATCCAACGGCTCCGCCACGCCTCGATCTCGTGCGGTTCCGCGTTGAAACGCTCTTCCAGCGCTCTTATGACGCGCAAGTTCACGAGCGGGTGAATATCGCAGGCGATGGTTAGCGCCGCCGCTCGAACCTTGGCGGCCAGCACAGGATCGATTGGCAGGAGCGGAGGCTCCGGCTTGAGGGCCTCAAGATAGTCGATGATCGCCAGCGACTGCGTGATCAGCGCGCCGTCGTCGAGCTCAAGCGTTGGCACAAGCGCGAGCGGATTTTTCTGACGATAGGCGGGCTCGCGATGCTTTCCTTCCAGGAGATGCACAGGGCGGCGTTCGACCATGAGGCCCTTTAGCGCCAGCGCGATCCGCACCCGATAAGCGGCGGATGAACGAAAGTAGTCGTAGAGAATCATAGGCCTTCAATCAGAGCAACGCTGCAATATCTATGTAGCAGAGTGAAGCTAGCTGTATAGAGGCCTCGTTATGGACCTGCTGTCTCGCGGCGCGGCGATTAATGCCGAAAATCCGATGGGCACGGACGGTTTCGAATTCGTCGAATTCGCCCATCCCGATCCGCCTCGGCTCGCCGCGCTCTTCCAGACGATGGGTTTTGTTCCCGTCGCGCGCCACCGCTCGAAAGATGTGACGCTCTACCGTCAGGGTGACGTCAATTATGTGCTGAACGCGGAGCCAAACAGTTTCGCCGCGGACTTCCAGAAAGCGCATGGTCCTTCGGTTTGCTGCATCGGATTTCGCGTCGTCGACGCCGCTTACGCCATGCGTCGCGCCGCCTCGCTCGGCGTGAAATCGGTAAGCTTCGGCGTCGGACCGATGGAGCTCAATATTCCGGCGATCGAAGGCGTCGGCGGCTCCCTGATTTATCTCGTCGACAGATATGGCGAAAATGGATCGATCTGGGACGTGGACTTCCGCTGGACGGGGGAACGCGATCCCAAACCTGCCGGCGCGGGTCTGACGACGATCGATCATCTAACGCATAACGTCTATCGCGGGCATATGGACGCGCTGGCGCAATGGTATGAACGCATCTTCAACTTCCGCGAAATTCGCTATTTCAACATTGAGGGAAAGCTCACCGGCTTGCGCTCGCGCGCCATGACGAGTCCCTGCGGCAAGATCCGCATTCCAATCAACGAAAGCGCCGATGAAAAAAGCCAGATCGAGGAGTTTTTGGCTGGCTACAGAGGGGAGGGGATACAGCATATCGCTTGCGCCTGTCGCGACATCTATGAAACGGTGTCGACGCTTCGTAACCGCGGCTTCGAATTCATGCCTTCGCCGCCGGGCGCCTATTACGATGCGCTGGTCCGCCGCCTTCCGGGACATGGCGAACCGACGCAGCGCCTGAAAGAGCTGGGCATTTTGATCGACGGCGCGACGAATGGCGTGAAACGTCTGCTTTTACAGATTTTCTCCAAGACGGTTATCGGCCCCATCTTCTTTGAGTTCATCCAGCGCAAGGGTGACGAGGGTTTTGGCGAAGGCAACTTTCGCGCGCTGTTCGAGTCGATCGAAGAGGACCAGATTCGTCGCGGGGTCTTGAAACAGGCAGGATGACGATGGCCGACCCGCAATATTTGCACGGTTTTGGCAATCATTTCCAAAGCGAAGCGTTGCCGGGCGCCTTGCCGATTGGCCAGAATTCGCCGCAGCGCTGTCCTTATGGGCTCTTTGCGGAGCAATTGTCCGGGTCCGCTTTCACGGCGCCGGGCCATACCAATCGCCGCGCCTGGTTTTATCGCATCCGTCCGTCTGTATTGCACGCGAAACGGCTCTTACGTAGCGAGATGCGCCTTTGGGAGACGGCCCCTTGCCGCGACGCCGGCGCCGCTCCCGGTCAGTTTCGCTGGGGCGCGGTTCCCATCCCCTCGAATGCAGGAACTTTCGTCGAGGAAATGCACACGATCGCGACCGCGGGCGATTGCGCGTCACGCATCGGCATGGCGGCGCATATCTATCTCGTCGCGCAATCCATGATTGACGATTATTTCTATGACGCCGATGGCGAGCTTCTCATCATCCCGCAACAAGGCGCCTTGCGTTTCTTCACCGAATTCGGCGTTCTCGACGCTTCGCCCGGCGAGATTTGTGTTATCCCTCGCGGCGTCAAATTCAAGGCGGCGCTCATCGAGGGGCGGTCGCGCGGCTATGTCTGCGAAAATTACGGCGCGCCTTTCGCCTTGCCCAACCGCGGCGCGATCGGCGCGAACGGATTGGCTAACGCACGAGATTTTTGCGCGCCCGTCGCCGCCTTCGAAGATAGGGAGGCGCCGTGCCGGCTGAGCGTCAAATGGGGCGGCGCGTTTTATCAGTGCGACATCGACTATTCGCCGCTCGACGTCGTCGCCTGGCACGGCAATTATGCGCCCTACAAATACGACTTGAGCCTTTTTTGTCCGATGGGCGCGCTGCTCTTCGATCATCCAGACCCGTCGATCTTCACGGTCTTGAGCGCGCCTTCGCTGGAACAGGGTGTTTCGGATGTCGATTTCGTGATTTTTCCGGAACGTTGGCAAGTCTCTGAGCACACGTTCCGGCCGCCCTGGTATCACACGAACTTGATGAGCGAGTTCATGGGACTGATCAAGGGCCACTATGACGCCAAGCCAGAAGGTTTCGAGCCCGGCGGTATGTCGCTTCATAGCGCGATGATGCCGCACGGGCCCGACGCGAACGCGTTCGAACAGGCGTCGCAAGGAGAACTGACGCCTTCAAAGCTTGTTGATACGCTCGCATTCATGTTCGAATCACGGCTGTCGCAATATCCGACGCATTATGCGATGACGCTCGAAACATTGCAGAAGGACTATGCGGACTGCTGGTCGGGGCTGCGTCGGCGCTTCGATGGCGGCGCCTCATGAAGCTCGCTTCACTGAAAAGCGGACGTGACGGCGCGCTCGTCATCGTCTCGCGCGATCTCACGCGCGCCGTCTCGGCCGAGACAATTGCGCCAACGCTACAATCCGCGCTCGATAATTGGGCGCAAGTCTCCCCGAAGCTGGAGGCGCTGGCGCGCCGTCTCGAAGCCGATAGCCTCGAGAGTTTCCCCTTTCGCGAAGAGGATTGCGCGTCGCCGCTGCCGCGCGCCTATCAATGGGCGGATGGCTCGGCCTATGTCAATCATGTCGCGCTCGTTCGCAAGGCGCGCGGCGCAGAAATGCCCGAAAGCTTCTGGAGCGACCCTTTGATGTATCAGGGCGGCTCCGACGCTTTTCTCGGGCCGCGCGATCCGATCCCTCTTCTCGACGAGCGGCACGAACTCGATCTCGAGGCGGAGGTCGCCGTCATCACCGATGACGTTCCGATGGGCGCGTCGCCGCAAGACGCCCACGGCCATATCAAACTTGTCACGCTCGTTAACGACGTGACGCTGCGCGGTCTCGTCGCGGGGGAGCTCGCCAAGGGCTTCGGTTTCTATCAGTCGAAGCCCGCTTCAGCCTTCTCACCTGTTGCGGTCACGCCCGACGAACTCGGCGAGGCCTGGGATGGCGCGCGCCTGGCGCTTCCGCTGGTCTCATTTGTGAGTGGCGAGCCGCTCGGGCGCCCGAACGCTGGCGACGACATGACTTTCGATTTCGCGCGTCTCATCGCCCATGCGGCGCAAACGCGCAAGCTCTCGGCGGGTACGATCATCGGCTCGGGCACGGTCTCCAATCGCGACGCCGCCGGAGGGCCGGGCAGGCCGGTTTCGGAAGGGGGATGCGGCTATTCCTGCATCGCCGAACAGCGCGTCGTGGAGCGGTTGATCGACGGCGCGCCGCGAACGTCTTTTCTCAAATCTGGCGACATCGTCCGCATCGAAATGCTTGATGGTGACGGACGCTCCATCTTCGGCGCGATCGAGCAAAAGGTCGTCAAAGCCGACTCGACGCCTTAAGCGCTTTGCTTTGCACGAAAATAATGAAAGTCGCCGCGCGAAATTATACGGTCTCCCGGCGCGAACTCGGGCGCGGCGATGGCAGGCGCATTTTGCAGGCGGTCATAAAGCGGACCGAAATCCTGATAGGCATCGGCAAGAAGCTTCTCGAAACTGTCGATGACAAAATATGTCTGCTGGAAATCGCTGATGATGTAATTCGTCCGCATCACGCGTTCGAGATCGAAGGCGATGCGGTTCGGCGACGTATCCTCCAGGGAAAAAATCGTTTCCGACGGCGAGGACAGGATTCCCGCACCAAAGATGCGCAGTCCTGCAGGCGTCGCGATCAAGCCGAACTCGATCGTATACCAATAGAGCCGCGCGAGATTATGAAGCTGGCCACGATTGAGCGCCCGTCGGCCGCCCTTGCCATAGGCTTCCAGGAATTGCGCATAGACTGGGTCCGCGAGCAGAGGGACATGGCCGAAAACGTCGTGAAAGACGTCGGGTTCCTGAAGATAGCCCAGTTCCGTCTCGGGCCGAATGAAGGCCCCAGCAGGAAAACGCCGGTTGGCGAGATGTTCGAAAAATGTGTCATCGGGAATGAGACCGGCGACGGCGACGACGCTCCAGCCGGTCATCGCTGAAAGGCGCGCGCTCAGATCGGCGAAGTCCGGGATGCCGGAGCGCGACAATTCAAGCTTCGCCTTGGCTTCCAGGAAGGCGTCGCAGGCGCGCCCTGGCAGCAGCTGCGCCTGTCGGGAGAAGAGCCTGTTCCAGCGGTCATGCTCCTCGGCGCTGTAAGACGGCCAGTTCTGGTCGATCGTCCAATCCGCGTTGCGGGGGGCGTTGGCGTAGCGATTCTTGACTTCGCTTGAGGCGGATCGCTCCATGAGGAGTTCCACTTTTCCGAGGCGTTTACCCCTAGATATAGGCGGCGGCGCCAGACGTGCTAGCCCGAGGATGACATCCGCCGCCCGCGCCTTAGATGACAGCGCATGGAGGAATTAAGCCACTACATTGGCGGGCGCCGGGTCAAGGGAACGTCCAGGCGTTTCGTTGATGGTTATGAACCGATGAGCGGCGCGATCATCTCGCGCGTGCCGCTCGCTTCCCGCGATGAGATGCGCGCGGCGATCTCCGTCGCCGCTGCCGCACAACCCGATTGGGCCGCAATGAGCGCGCAACGCCGTGCGCGCGTTTTGATGAAATTCATTGCGTTCGTCGCACGGGAGACCGAGACGCTTGCTGCGCTCATCAGCCGGGAACATGGCAAGACGCTCGCCGACGCCCGCGGCGAAATCCAACGCGGCATAGACGTCATCGAATTTTGCACCGGCGTTCCCCATCTGATGAAAGGCGAGTTTACGGATTCGGCGGGGACCGGCCTCGACATCTATTCCATGCGCCAGCCTCTTGGCGTTGTCGCCGGCGTCACGCCGTTCAATTTTCCTGTGATGATTCCGATGTGGAAGTTCGGGCCGGCGATCGCTTGCGGCAACGCTTTCATATTGAAGCCTTCGGAACGCGATCCGAGCGCGCCGCTCTTTCTCGCCGAACTCATGACGGAAGCCGGCCTTCCCGCGGGCGTCTTCAACGTCGTCAATGGCGACAAGGAGGCTGTCGAAACGCTTCTCGACGAACCAGAGGTGAAAGCCATCGGCTTCGTCGGCTCGACGCCGGTCGCCGAGCAACTTTATGCGCACGGCGCGGCGCGTGGAAAACGCATGCAATGTTTCGGCGGCGCGAAGAACCATATGGTCGTCATGCCCGACGCGGACATGGATCAGACAGTCGACGCCTTGATCGGCGCGGGATATGGCTCCGGGGGCGAGCGCTGCATGGCGATTTCCGTGGCGGTACCCGTGGGTGAAGCGACGGCCGACGCGCTTGTTGCGCGCCTCGTTCCGCGCGTCGAAAATCTGCGCATCGGGCCGTCCACCGACGCGTCGGCGGATTACGGCCCCCTCGTCACGCGCGCGCATCTCGACAGGGTCAAGGACTATATCGCCCTTGGCGTGGAGGAGGGCGCCGAACTGCTCGTCGATGGGCGCGGCTTCAGGATGCAGGGCTATGAAGAGGGTTTCTACCTAGGGGGCTGCCTATTCGACGGAGTGACCTCTGCGATGCGCATTTACAAGGAAGAGATTTTCGGCCCGGTTCTCTCCGTCGTGCGCGCGCGCAGTTACGATGACGCGCTGTCGCTTGTGAATGATCACGAATATGGCAATGGCGCCGCGATCTTCACGCGCGATGGAGACGCTGCGCGCGACTTCGCGTCTCGCGCGCAGGCGGGAATGATCGGCGTGAATATGCCGATTCCGACGCCGCCGGCCTATTACACTTTCGGCGGATGGAAGCGCTCGATATTCGGCGATCTCAATCAGCACGGGCCTGACGCCATCCGTTTCTATACAAAGACGAAGACCGTGACATCGCGCTGGCCGAGCGGCGTGAGGACGGGCGCGAGCTTCGTCATGCCGACGTTGTCGTAAGTCTAGCGATATGGAGCGAGTCGCCTTCATCGGTCTCGGCAACATGGGCCGCCCCATGGCGGCGGCTCTCGTGCGCGCCGGCGTCGAGACGCGCGGCTTCGATATTGCGCCATCGCTGATCGCTGAGGCTGCGAGCGACGGCGTGAGCGCCGCCAATTCATTGCGTGACGCGATCGATGGCGCACAAGCAGCGATCACCATGCTTCAGAGCGGCGAACAAGTGCTCTCAGTCTGGCGCGAGATCGCGCCTGGCGCCCGTGGCAAATTGCTCATCGACTGTTCGACCGTCGACGTCGAAAGCGCGCGCCGCGCGCATCAGCTTGCTCTGGAGAATGGCGCGCTCTCGGTCGATGCGCCCGTTTCAGGCGGCGTCACGGGCGCAAGGGCCGCGACGCTGACCTTCATGTGCGGCGGGGAAGAGGCCGCTTTTGCGGCGGCGAGGCCGTTGCTCGAACATATGGGCGCGCATGTGCTGCATTGCGGCGGCGCCGGGATGGGGCAGGCGGCGAAAATCTGCAATAATCTCATGCTCGGCGTCACGATGATCGCAACGGCGGAGGCTTTCGTCCTCGCCGAAAAGCTCGGATTGTCGCACAAGGCGTTATTCGACGCCGCGTCGATCTCCTCAGGCCAATCATGGTCCTTGACGAGCTATTGTCCCGTCCCTGGATTGACGCCGGCGTCGCCTGCCAACAACGGCTACAAGCCTGGGTTCATGGCGGCGCTGATGCTGAAGGATTTGAAACTGGCGCAGGAGGCCGCGGCGCGCTTTGGCGCGGCGACGCCGCTTGGAGCCGTGGCGACGCAGCTCTTTGCTCTGCATCAGGCCGCGGGCGCGGGCGGCGCCGACTTTTCCAGCATCATCAAGTTGATCCGAGGCCAATGAGCCGCCGACATGGTGAAAGCCAAACCGAGCCGGAGATAAGCTCAATCTTGAACCGCTCGCCAATGCGGCTTAGCCTGCTCAATTGGCGATGCGTTCCGACCGCCCTTTAACCAAGGACATTCCACTTACACATCGGCGCGTTAGGCTTGGAACTGAGCGCAACGATTTACCGCTTATTCAACCGAACTGTATTTGCCACTCGTCGCAAAGGAGAAAACATGTCGAACCATTTTACGGGGCTTAGTCTGGGCCCGCCTCTCGGAGACCAAAGACTCGACCTCTGCGATCTCTATGCATTCCAGTCGCCCAATGATCCCGCGCGGACCGTCATCATTCTCAACGCCAACCCTTCAGCCGATCAGTTTCATCCCGACGCCATCTATCGGCTCAACATCGACAATGACGGAGATTGCCTGACGGATTTGGCGATCAGCTATGCGTTCTCTCCGGCGCAGAACGGTAAGCAGACCGCGAGCGTCTTTGTGGCGAAAGGAGCGGAGGCTCGCTCGCCCGAAGTTGTCGGAACAAAGATCATCGCCGACGCCGAGATTTCGCTGGGCCCCAAGCCGAATATCGTCAAGTCCGGCGCCTATACATTTTTCGCCGGCAACCGCAGCGACGCTTTCTTCTTCGATTATGACGGAATTCTCGCCCTGTATGACACCTCTGGCGGCAGAAATTTCACAGCGCCGCATCTTGGCGGCGAGTCTCCTTGGACCGGCAAGGATTCGAACACGGAAGCCAATGTGCTCTCGACGGTGATCGAATTGCCGACGAGCGAGCTCGCGCCCAATCCATTGATCCGCATTTGGGGACGATGCAGCTTGCGCCGCGACGGCGCGCTCCTTCATGTCGATCGCGCCGGCCACCCCTCGGTGAGCAGCTTCTTCAATACCGACGAGACCAAAGAGGAATATAACGCCAGCGAGCCGGTCAATGATCGCACGCGCTGGCTTGAGTTGTTCATCCATCTGATGGGACACACCGGCAATTACACGCGCGACGAAGCGATCGCCGCGATCGATGCGCACGCCATTTTGCCGGACATGTTGAGCTTCAATCCCTCGCAGCCGGCGAAATATCCCAATGGCCGGGTTTTTACCGACGACGTCATCGACTACCGGCTGGCCTTTCTCTCGAAGGGCGATATTCCGCCCTCCGGACTAAAGCCGCACACGGATTTGCTCGATGAATTTCCCTTCATCGGGACGCCGCACTCAAAATAGAGTGAGCGGGGCGCGATGAGAGCGCGCTTCACGCGCGCTCTCGCTGCGACATGCGGCTGTAGTCGCCGTAGTCCGTTTCATGTCACCGATGGGCCTTGCCCTTCTTTGCCTTACCGCCGGGCGCAAGGAGAGGCGGCGGCGGCGTCACGGGCATATATTGGAGGCTGACATTGCCTAGACCGGCGGAAACATTGAGCCCGGTCCCCACTGACACCGAAACGGGTTGCAAGGAGATGGTCTTGTCGGAGCCGCCGACAAGCACGGCGCCGCCCGCGCCGGCGCCGACGGCCACGGAGCCTTGCGCGCCAACATAATCGCCCGCGAGCGCGCCAGGGGCGAGATTCTTGGTGGCGGCGACAACGGTCCAAATGAGCTGGCCGGGACCGCTGATCCCGATATTGGCTCCGACATTCGTCAGACGGCCGATGTAATGCGATGGGGGCGCGCCCGAGGCGTCGTTGAAGACGCAGTCCAGCGCCTGATTCTCAATGATGATCATTCCAACGCCTCCCGAGAGATGGCATTGAAGGGTGCCGACTTCCGCCGATTGAGCGAATGCCGCATGAGGCGTAAGAGCGATTGCGAAAGATATCGCGCCGAATGCGCGCCCGAGCGATAACCGAGCCATTATACAACTCCATGTTTTAGAAGGGCGGAGCTGCGTGAGCGAGCTTCCGCGCCGGCCGGAGCCTATAGGCCAAAAACGCAAAAGGTAAGTCCCGGGAGGCGTCATAGGCCGCCATGAAGCCAGCGCCTACTCGGAGAAATCAAGCGGGCCCAGCGCGGGGAACTCGTCGGAGCATGAGAAGCAGCGAAGCCCCGGCTCACGCGATCGACCCTGCTCCGGGTTCCTCAATGAGGCGCACTCTCCTGCGGATTTGTCGTCACGTTTCGCCTGTCGACAAATACGCGCCGGCATAGGAGCGGCCCAAGCGACAAAATTCGCGCTTGAATGGGCCCAACAAAGACTCCTCGCCCGAAACCTCAGCTGCTGCAGAGCGATGTAACAAGAAGCCGGAGCGCGACGTAATTCGCATCTGCTCAGTGATCGCGCGCGAGCCGTTTTGTTTACAACTTAAGCAATAAAAGTTATCTGCTTCTTTGGAACGAGAATAAATATAAATAATGCGTGGTTAAGTCTTGAAAAACTTCTGAATTACAGATCATGCAATTGACGTGTTGAAACTATTCGAGCTATGAGCCTTTGCAAGGCGTGATGC
>CAZCJY010000046.1:12455-14035 GCA_964498975.1 uncultured Methylocystis sp. | reverse complement strand
ATAAGTCGGTCGAGGCGCGCAAGGCGTGCTGCCATGTGCGCAAGGTCGAGCCGTTATCTCGGTTGCTCGACGGCGTCTCGGGTTGGGTGACCGGGCTTCGCGCCGACCAGTCGGACGCGCGCGCCGATGCGCCGCTCATCGCTTTCGACGCATCGCATAAGCTGCTCAAGCTCAATCCGCTTGCCGATTACACCCGCGATGCGGTCGCCGCCGCGGTCGAGGAGTTCTCAGTGCCGATCAACGATCTTCACGCAAAAGGCTTTCTCTCCATCGGCTGCGCGCCCTGCACGCGCGCCGTACAGCCCGGCGAGAGCGAACGCGCCGGGCGCTGGTGGTGGGAGGAGGACAATAAGAAGGAGTGCGGGTTGCATGTCGACGAGGACGGCGTGCTGCGTCGCGGACCTGCGCCGCAAGAGGCAAGCCAATGACTGCGCTCGCGGCGCGCCCGCTCGGCCATCTCGACCGTCTCGAAGCCGAGAGCATTCACATCATGCGCGAGACCGTCGCCGAATGCGAGCGACCGGTGATGCTCTATTCGATCGGCAAGGATTCGGCGGCGATGCTGCATATCGCGCTGAAGGCCTTCTATCCGTCGAAGCCGCCCTTTCCGCTGCTGCATGTCAATACGACATGGAAATTTCGCGAGATGATCGAATTCCGCGATCGTCGCGCCAAGGAGCTTGGCGTCGAGCTGATCGAATATATCAATCCCAAGGGGATTGAGATGAACATCAATCCCTTCGTGCATGGTTCGAAGCTGCATACCGAGATCATGAAGACGGAGGCGCTCAAGCAGGCGCTCGACAAATACAAATTTGACGCCGCTTTCGGCGGCGCCCGCCGCGATGAGGAGAAATCGCGCGCCAAGGAGCGTGTGCTATCCTTCCGCACGGCGCAGCATCGCTGGGACCCCAAAAACCAGCGGCCCGAGTTCTGGCGTCTTTATAATACGCGCAAGGCTCCGGGCGAGAGCCTGCGCGTCTTCCCCATGTCCAATTGGACCGAGGCGGATATTTGGGATTACGTGGCGCGCGAAAACATTCCCGTCGTTCCGCTCTATTTCGCGAAAGAGCGGCCTGTCGTGCGCCGCAGCGGCACGCTGATCATGGTCGATGACGATCGTATGGAGCTCATGCCCGGCGAAGAGATCGAACATAAAATGGTGCGGTTTCGCACGCTCGGCTGCTATCCGCTGACTGGCGGAATCGAGAGCGACGCGACGAATCTCGAAGAGATCATCGCGGAAATGCGCGAAAGCCGTTCCTCGGAGCGCCAAGGACGTCTGATCGATCACGACGGCTCCAGTTCGATGGAGCAAAAGAAGCAGGAAGGGTATTTCTAAGATGCACGGGGCCGTCGCCACCGTATCGCCGTCGCGCGCGCCGACACGACTTGTCGGCGAGAAGCCGCTGCTGCGCTTCATCACCTGCGGCTCGGTCGACGACGGCAAATCGACTTTGATCGGGCGCCTGCTCTATGACGCCGACCTCGCGCCGGACGACATTATCGCGGCGCTCGAAAGCGACTCGAAAAAGCATGGGACGCAGGGCGAAGCGCTCGATTTCGCGCTGCTCGTCGAC
>CAZCJY010000046.1:7543-12445 GCA_964498975.1 uncultured Methylocystis sp. | reverse complement strand
GCGGCTGAACGCGAACAGGGCATCACCATCGACGTCGCCTATCGTTATTTCGCGACCGACAGGCGCAAGTTCATCGTCGCCGATACGCCCGGCCATGAACAATACACGCGCAATATGGCGGTCGGCGCCTCGACTGCGGAACTCGCGATCCTGCTTGTCGACGCGCGCAAGGGCATCCTGCCGCAGACGCGCCGACATAGCGTCATCACTTCGATGTTCGGCGTGCGCCATGTCGTCGTCGCCGTCAACAAGATGGACCTTGTCGGCTACAGCGAGGAAGTTTTCCGCAAGATAGAAGCCGACTTTCGTGCTTTCGCCGAGCATCTGCGCTTTGCGTCGATTTATGTCGCGCCCCTCGTCGCCAAGGACGGCGACAATCTTGTTCATGGCAGCCCGAACATGCCGTGGCACGACGGTCCGCCATTGCTGAGTTATCTTGAGGGCGTTGCGGTCGAGGACGCGATGCGCATCGCGCCCTTCCGTTATCCGGTGCAATGGGTCAACCGTCCTAACCTCGACTTCCGTGGGTTCTCCGGCTTCATCAGCGGCGGCAATATCCAGCCCGGCGATATCGTTCGCATTCTGCCCGCAGGACGAGACACGCGGGTCACACGGATCGCGACATTCGACGGCGATCTGGAAAGCGCCGTCTCCGGCCAATCCGTCACCTTGACGCTGGCGGAGGAGATCGACGTCTCGCGCGGCGATCTTCTGTGTTCGCCCGTCTCGCCCGCGAAAGTCGGCGATCGTCTCGAGGCCAAGCTCTTGTGGCTGGTGCGCGAACCGCTTGTCGTCGGCAAAAGCTATCTTCTCAAGATGGGCGCAAAGACCACGCCGGCGGACGTGACCGCGGTCGATGCGCGCATTGAAATCGAGACCGGCCGCGCCGCGCCTGTCGCGCAGGAGACGACGCTCGCCTTCAACGAAATCGGCGAAGCGCGCTTGTCGCTCGAAACCGTGGTCGCTTGCGACCCTTACGTCGAGAACCGCGAAACTGGCGGCTTCATTCTCATTGATCGCATCACGAATGAGACAGTCGCGGTCGGGATGGTGAAGGCGGTGGCGGCCTCGAATGGCCGAGCCGCGCCGCCGCTCGTGGAGCTCAGCTACGCCTCGATGGAAGGCTTGCCGCTGACGCGTGAGACCTTGCGGCCGACGCCGACGCGCAGCCTCGCCAAGGCGCTGTCCTGGCTCTTGCCGGCGAGCGTTTCGACATTCCTGATCGTCTACGCATTCGTCAAGGACGCACAGCTCGCCGCGGAAATCACCGGCGTCGAGCTGATTGTGATCTTCGCGCTCTATTATTTCCACGAACGGTTCTGGACGCGGTTCAACTTTGGACTGGCGCGCGAGGAAACGCCGCCGCAGGACGACGCGGGCCTATAGTCGAGCCGCTTTCTACGGCATCCGGCTGACCCGTTCGCTGGGCGTGTCATTCCCGGCAGGCCGAAGGCCTGACCGGGAATCCAGAGTTGGTCAGAGAACGCTGGCGTTGCTCTGGATTCCCGATCGCTTCGCTTGCAGCGAAGCGTCGGGAATGACATCCGAGCTGTTCAAACGGATTTGCATTATTTCTTGAATTAACTCGTTTTCTTAAGCCGAACCGGCATCGCTTCGGCGGAGAATGCGCTCAATGCGCTTCGTCCCAATTGGCGGCGGCGCGGGCGTCGACTCTCAGCGGTACGGAAAGATGAACGGCGGGCGCGGGCGCCTGCTCCATGATGCGGCGTGCGACCTCGATCGTCGCATTCGCCTCTTCCTTCGACGCTTCGAAAACGAGTTCGTCATGCACCTGCAAGAGCATCTGCGCTGAAAGGCCAGCGCTGACGAGCGCCTCGTCCATGCGAATCATGGCGCGGCGGATGATGTCGGCGGCTGCGCCCTGTATCGGCGCGTTGATCGCGGCGCGTTCGTAAAAGGCGCGGTCGGAAGGATTGGCCGAGGCGATGCTCGGAAAGTGATAGACGCGGCCGAAAATGGTCGTGACTTCCGCCTTCTCCCGCACCGTCTTTCTGGTCGCGTCCATATAGTCGCGAATGCCGGGAAAGCGTTCGAAATAGCGCTTGATATAGGCGGCCGCCTCTTCGCGCGGAATCGAAAGCTGATTGGCGAGACCGAAAGCCGAAATGCCATAGATGATGCCGAAATTGATCGCCTTGGCGCGCCGGCGCACCTCGGCGGGCATGCCTTCTATGGGAACGCCGAACATTTCGCTCGCCGTCATGGCGTGAATGTCGAGATTTTCCGCGAAGGCTTTTTTCAGTTGCGGAATATCGGCGATATGCGCGAGCAGCCGCAATTCGATTTGCGAATAGTCGGCCGAGATCAGCACATGTCCGGGCGACGCGATGAAGGCCTTGCGAATCTTGCGGCCAGCCTCGTTGCGCACCGGAATATTTTGCAAATTCGGCTCGGAAGACGAAAGACGTCCTGTCGTCGTCGCGGCGAGCGCGTAGGAGGTATGCACGCGCCCCGTGTCGGGATTGACATAGCCGGGCAGGGCGTCGGCGTAAGTGCTTTTCAGCTTCGAAAGCTGGCGCCAGTCGAGAATGCGGCGCGCGAAATTATTGCCTTCGCTCGCGAGATCTTCGAGCACGCTCGCGGAGGTCGACCAGGCGCCCGTCGCAGTTTTCTTGGCGCCGGGCAGGCCCATCTTGCCGAAGAGAATGTCGCCCAATTGCTTGGGCGAACCGAGGTTGAAGCTCTCGCCCGCGAGTTCGAAAATCTCGGCCTCCAGCCGCGCCATGTCTTGCGCGAATTCGCCCGAAAGCCGCGAGAGAATGGCGCGGTCGACAGTGACGCCGCGCCGCTCCATGCCAGCCAGCGTCGCGACCATGGGCCGCTCCAAAGTCTCATAGACATTGGCCATATGCTCGGAGGCGAGCCGCGGATTCAGCGTGCGCCACAGCCGCAGCGAGACATCCGCGTCCTCCGCGGCGTATTCCGTCGCCCTGTCGAGCGCGACGCGCGCGAAGCCGATGAAATTTCGACCAGAGCCGGCGACCGACGCGAAGGTCAGGTTCTCATGCCCGAGATGCTTGCGCGCTAATTCGTCGAGGCCGTGACTGTTGCGGCCAGAATCAAGCGCGTAGGAGATCAGCATCGTGTCTTCGATCGGCGCGACCTTTATGCCGTAACGCGCGAGAACGAGCAGATCATATTTCATATTATGCGCGATCTTGAGGACCGCCGCGTCTTCGAACAATGGCTTCAGTTTCGCGATTGCGCGGTCAAGCGGAATCTGTCCCGCGAGCAAATCAGCGCCGCCAAAGAGATCGCCCGCGCCTGGCTCGCGATGCTGAAGCGGAATGTAACAGGCGCGTCCGGGCGCGGTCGCCATCGAGACGCCGACCAATTCGCAACGCATCGGATCGAGCGACGTCGTTTCCGTGTCGATGGCGACCGTTCCAATTTCCGTCGCTTCGGCGATCCAATGATCGAGGCGCTCGACCGACATCACGGTTTCATAGGCCGAGCGGTCGATCTTCGTCGCCTCTGCTTCGGCGCGGCGCGCGGCGACGAGGCTTGTTGGCGTGAAGCCCTCGCCTGCGCTCTTTACGGCTGGCTCCGCAGCTTTTGGCGCCTTAGGCGCGGCTTCGCGCGTCTCGCCATTGCGCGCACGCCAGCCAGAGGCGCCGACGAAATTGGGGTCCGGCGCGATTTCGTGCGCATCGACTCCGTAAAGCTCCGCCACGCGCCGCGTGATCGTCGTGAACTCCATCGCTTGCAAGAAGGCGACGAGCGTTTTGGCGTCGGGTTCATGCAGGCCCAAATCTTCGAGCTGCGTCTCGACAGGGGCGTTACGCACGAGTTCCACGAGCTTTTTCGACAGGCGAATGCGCTCGACCGCCTCAGGCTCGGTCAGCGCCTCGCGCCGCTTCGGCTGTTTAATCTCGGACGCCTTGGCGAGCAGCGTTTCGAGATCGCCATATTCGTTGATGAGCTGCGCGGCGGTCTTGATGCCGATGCCCTTCGCGCCCGGCACATTGTCGGTCGAATCGCCCGCGAGCGCCTGCACGTCGACGACCTTGTCCGGCGGGACGCCGAAATAATCGACGACCTCCGCCTCGCCGATAAGGCGTTCCTCGCGCGATCCCTTGGCGCCGGCCGTCCCCGAGGCGGGGTCGTACATGATCACGCCCGGGCCGACGAGCTGCATCAAATCCTTGTCGGCGGAAACGATCAGAACATCGGCGCCCTTTGCCCGCGCTTGCGTTGCGTAAGTGGCGATGAGATCGTCGGCCTCGTAAACATCCTGTTCGATCGGCGTGAGGCCGAAGGCGCGAACAGCCGCGCGCATCAGCGGAAATTGCGGAACGAGATCGTCCGGCGGTTCGGCGCGATGCGCCTTGTAGTCGGGATAAATCTCCTTGCGGAAGGATTGCTCGCTCTTATCGAAGACAATGGCGAGATGCGTGGGCTTCGCCCCCGCCGCGCCGTCGCGCACGAATTGCAGCAGCTTCGTGCAAAAGAGCCGCACGGCCCCGGTCGGCAGCCGGTCCGAGCGGCAATTATATTTCGCGTCCTGTCGGATCGACTGGAAATAGGCGCGAAAGACGAAGGACGAGCCGTCGACGAGAAAGACATGGCTGCCGGGGCCGACGGGCTTATGCGTGAGGGTCATGGCCTATCTTAGCGGTCTCGGCGCGTCGCGTCATTGCCGCTATTGCGCAATGGGTTTTTCCGGCGTTTGACCGCCGCCCTTGCGCGGCCTAGAAAACGTCCATGTCCCACAACAGCTTTGGCCATCTCTTCCGCGTCACGACCTTCGGCGAGAGCCATGGCGTCGCGCTCGGCGCGATCGTCGACGGCTGTCCGCCGCGCATTGCGCTCGAAGCCGGAGACATTCAGAGCTTTCTCGACAAGCGCAAGCCGGGACAGTCGCGCTTCACGACGCAGCGC
>CAZCJY010000046.1:1476-7533 GCA_964498975.1 uncultured Methylocystis sp. | reverse complement strand
AAGTGAAAATTCTCTCGGGCGTTTTCACTGGCGCTGATGGTCGCCAGGTGACGACCGGAACGCCGATCGCGCTGATGATCGAGAACACCGACCAGCGCTCGAAAGATTATGGCGAGATCGCCGACAAATACCGGCCCGGTCATGCCGATTATGTTTACGACGCGAAATATGGCGTGCGCGACCATCGCGGCGGCGGGCGCTCTTCCGCGCGCGAAACCGCTGCGCGCGTCGCCGCCGGCGCGATTGCGCGCAAGGTGATCGCGGGCGTCACGATCCGCGGCGCGTTGGTGCAGGTCGGCCCCCACAAGATCGAGCGCGCGCGTTTCGACTGGGCGGAGGTCGAGCGCAATCCGCTCTTCTGCCCCGACGCGCGCACCGCCGAACTCTGGGCGGACTATCTCGACGACGTGCGCAAGGACGGCTCCTCCGTCGGCGCCGTGGTCGAAGTCGTGGCTGAGGGCGTTCCGGCAGGGTGGGGGGCGCCGGTCTATGGCAAGCTCGACGCTGATCTCGCGGCGGCGATGATGTCGATCAACGCCGTGAAGGGCGTCGAAATCGGCGCGGGCTTTGCGGCCGCGCAACTGACCGGCGAGGAAAACGCCGACGAGATGCGCGCTGGTCGCGATGGGCCGAAGTTTCTGTCGAACAACGCCGGCGGCGTGCTCGGCGGCATTTCGACCGGCCAGCCGGTCGTCGTGCGCTTCGCCGTGAAGCCGACGTCGTCGATCTTGACGCCGCGCCGCACGATCGACCGTTTCGGCAAGGAAACCGACATTGTCACCAAAGGCCGTCACGACCCATGCGTCGGCATTCGCGCCGTGCCGGTGGGCGAGGCGATGATGGCCTGCGTCCTCGCCGACCACTTCCTGCGTCATCGCGGACAGATGGGATAGATGGTTGCGGGGGCCAGATTTGAACTGACGACCTTCAGGTTATGAGCCTGACGAGCTACCGGGCTGCTCCACCCCGCGCCAACACTGGTTCATCTAGGGGTGGCGAGGGCGAATGACAATAGATTGAGCTAGGCGGCGAGGTCCGCCACAACGGCGTCAAGCACCGGGAAGCCCTCGGAACTCACCCGCAGCCGGTTTTCGCGGGTGAATTCCACAAGGCCGTCGCCGACGAGTTCGCTGATGCGCGATTGCGACAGGCGCTTGCCCGTCAGCAGGAAATAGCGCTGCGGATCGACGCCTTCGCGCAGCCGCAGGCCCATCAGCAAGAACTCATCGCCTTCTTGCTCCGTGTTGAGCAATTCATCCTCGACCAGCCCGTGGCCCTCGGTCTCGACGCAGGTGAGCCACATTTCGGGATGGCGTTCGGCCGCCTGAGCGCGGCGCCCGCGCGGCGTTACAATGCGGCCGTGGGCCCCAGGGCCGACGCCGACATATTCGCCATAGCGCCAATAGACCATATTGTGCCGGCACTCGGCGCCGGGCCGCGCATGGTTCGACACTTCGTAAGCCGGCAGGCCGGCGCGGGCGGTGACCTCTTGCGTCACATCCCAGAGCGCGCGTTGCGTCTCGACGTCGGGCAGGACCATCTTGCCGGAATTGACCATGCGCTCGAACATCGTGTCGGGCTCGATCGTGAGCTGATAGAGCGAGACATGCTCCGGCGCGCGGGCGAGCGCCAGCTCCAGCTCCTTGCGCCAGGCGGCGGGCGTCTGTCCCGTGCGGCCATAGATGAGATCGAAGGAGGCGCGCTCGAATACGGAATTGGCGACGTCGAGGGCCGTCAGCGCTTCGGCGACGGAATGCTGGCGCCCGAGCGCGCGCAGATCAATGTCGTTCAGGGCCTGCAGGCCGAGCGAGACGCGGTTGATGCCCGCCGCCTTGAAGCCCTTGAAGCGCGAGGCCTCCACGCTCGTCGGATTGGCTTCGAGCGTGATCTCGCAGTCCTTCGCGAGCGGCCAGTGGCTCGAAATCTGCGACAGGATCGCCTCGACCGTCGAAGGCGACATCAGCGAGGGGGTGCCGCCGCCGAAGAACACCGAGCGCACCTCGCGCCCGGGCGTCAGCGCGGCCCGGTGGGCGAGCTCTACGCCAAAGGCCTCGACGAAGCGGTCTTCGTCGATCTCGCCACGGCGGACGTGGCTGTTGAAGTCGCAATAGGGGCATTTCGACAGGCAGAACGGCCAGTGGACATAGACGCCGAAGCCGGGATCGAATGCGTTGCGAATCGGTGTCGCCATGCCGCCTTTATCGCATGAAACGAGGGAGAGGGCACGGCGGGGCGGGAACGTTCCCACTGCTTTATAGCGCCCTTATCGATCCGCGCCTGATGCGTTAATTTCCCCGCCGAGTCTGGGGATAACCGAATGGACGTCTGGGATATTTTGCGGCTCTGGTCCGGCAAGGAAGCCAGCGAAAAAGGCGATCCGGCGATCGAGGCAGTCGCCGATGACATTTGCCGCAACCTGCGCGCCCTCGGGTTATTTGTTGAGTCGAAACAATATGGCCGCAGCTTTTGGGAAATCAGAGCCTCGACTTCAGAAAAGATGATCACCACCCCCGATGGGACGGAGGCGTCCGGGATCGCGCTGCTGCTCGCTGGCAAATATGAGCCGCCCTCGCTCGTCTTTGAGCAGATAAACTCGTTGAAACGCGGCCTGGGGCGCCAGATGGTCGAGGCGGTGATTGCGGGAGTAGCGGGACGCCCGGGCGTTTTCGAACGTCTCAGGGTCAATGACCTGTCTCCTCGATTGAAGGACGGTCGGAGATGGTGGGAGCACGTCGCCTCGTCTCATCCCGAGTTCGACTGGGTCATTACGCATGAAGAGCCGTTCGGAGCCGCCACTTAATCACAGGCCGTCGCACGGAGAAGCGTTGAGCGCGTTTTCGTCGCTGTGGCGGCTGCTTGTCGGTTCGCCGAGCCGCCCGCAATCGAGCGTGCCGACGCCGCCAGACGACATCGCCGCATCGCCGGACTTCATCAGGAAGCGGCAAAAGCTCGAAGCGCTCTGTCGGGAGTTCGGCTATGACGCAAGCAAAGTGACTCTCAGCCCGAAGAAAAAGACTTTCGAATATCTCGGCCAGAATTTCACCTCGGAAGGCGAATCGTCGCCGGATGGCCGCGTTGAAATCTATTACGATCCCGACATGAACGACGCGCGCTTAGGATGCTGCCTTGCGCATGAACTTCAGCATATGCGCTATTTCGTCGTGCGCGACGCCTATCGCGCCGAGCCGCCCGCTGGCCCGCTGCATAAGCGCTTCGCCAAATTCACGCCCGACTTGCTCGCGGCGCAACGCGGCGTGTCCAATTATTCGAACGAACATTGGGACGCCTGGAAGGGCGATGCGCCGCCGAAGCTGTTCTCCATGGAGTTGGAAGAAGGCCAGAGCGAGCCGATCAACGAGACAATCGCCGAGGTCGCCAAAGCGCAATTTAACTGGGGGCCGGACGTGCGGATCAACCCTCTATGGAAAGAGCTGCAACAGGCGATCAATGAGGAATATGAAAGGCTCCAAGCTTAATCGTGCGGCCTGCGTTCATGACTCTCGTTCTCTTTCCAAAAGCGCGCGCTTGCGTTCGATGCCCCAGTAATAGCCGGAAAGCGCGCCGTCGCTGCGCACCACGCGATGACAGGGCACCGCCAGCGAGACCGGATTGGCGGCGCAGGCGCCCGCGACCGCGCGCACGGCCTTGGGCGCGCCGATCCGCCGAGCGATTTCGGCGTAGCTCGCGGTCTTTCCCGCCGGAATCTTGCGCAGCGCCGCCCAGACGCGCTGCTGGAATGCCGTGCCGCGCATATCGAGCGGCAGATCGAAAGGCGCTTGCGGCCTTTCGACCAAGCCGACCGCCGCCGCGACATAATGCTCGAACGCCTTATCGGCGCCGATCAGCGTCGCCTGCGGGAAGCGATTCTGCAGATCGCGCAGCAACTCTTCGGGGTCGTCGCCCAGCGAGATGGCGCAAACGCCCTTCGCGCTCGCCGCGACAAGCACCGCGCCGAGCGATGATTGGCCGATCGCGAAGCGAATTTCTTCGCGCGCGCCGCCTTTGCGATAAGCGTTTGGCGTCATGCCCAACGTCTCCTTCGCGGCCGCGTAGAAGCGTCCGCTCGAATTATACCCTGAGTCATAGATCGCCTCAGTCACTGTCGAGCCTTCCTTCAGTCGCTCTCGCAGACGCGCGCGGCGATGCGCTTGTGCATAGGCCTTGGGCGTGACGCCCGCGATGCGCGAAAATAGTCGATGGAAGTGATAGGGGCTGAGGCTGGCGGCGCGCGCCAGTTGCGCAAGCGTCGGCGCCGTTTCCGCGGTCTCGATCATTCGGCAGGCGCGCGTGATCCTTGCGGCGTCTTCCTCTTCGCGCGACGGCGCATTCGGCCGGCAACGTCGGCAAGGACGGAAACCAGCGGCTTCCGCTTGCGCCGCCGTGGCGCAGAATCGCACATTGGCGCGCTTCGCGGGCCGCGACGGGCAGGAGGGGCGGCAATAGACGCCGGTCGTTGCGACGCAATAGAAAAAACTGCCATCATACCGCGCGTCGCGCGCGGCGACCGCCCCCCAGCGCGCCTCGTCGGCGGGATCGAGTGAAGTCGCCTGCGTCATGTCCATCTCTCGCTCTTTCGCCCATCATCAAGGCGGACGGAAATCGCTGCAATGCGTTTCTTGCGGTCGAATTCCAAATAGGGCGGCTGACAGGGCAGCGCCGCGATCGTATGCTTCGTTGCAAGCGCCGACCCCGGATTGGAGATTGAGCTTGGATCATGCGTGAGCGCCGCGCCGCCGCCGTTACGCGCCGCTCCGTAATTGTCGGGGCGGCCACAAGCTTCGCTGCTGGCGGCGTGCGCGCGTCAGCGGGAAAAACGCTGCTCGTCACCCACGCTTCCGCGCTGGCGCATGATATGGGCCCAGGACATGTCGAGCGGGCCGAACGCCTGCGCGCGGTCTTGGCCGCGCTGGACGACGCCCGTTTCGTCAATCTCACGCGGATCGAAGCGCCCCTGGCGCCGCGGGAGGCGCTGCTGCGCGCGCATACATCTAGGCATTTGTCCAGCCTTGCGACGGCAGGGCAGAGGGAGGGCTACGCGCGCCTTGGGCCGGACATCACAATGAACAGCGCCACTCATGAGGCGGCGTTGCGCGCGGCGGGCGGCGCAGTCACGGCCGTCGACGCCGTCATGCGCGGCGCAGCGAAAAATGCTTTCGTCGCCATGCGTCCGCCCGGACATCACGCGATGCGCGATAAGGCGATGGGCTTCTGCTTTTTCAATAACGCCGCCGTCGCTGCTTTACATGCGCGGGCGGCGCATGGCGCGTCACGCGTCGCCATCGTCGATTTCGACGTGCATCATGGCAATGGCGTGCAGGAGATTTTCTGGGACGACAAGGACGCGCTTTACGCCTCGACGCATCAGATGCCCCTCTATCCGGGTACGGGCGCGGCGAGCGAAACCGGCGCGCATGACAATATCGTCAACGCGCCGCTCGCGAAGGGCAATGGCGGCGTGCAATTTCGCGAGGCGCTCGCTTCGCGCATTCTGCCGCGCCTCGACGCCTTCGCGCCCGATCTCATTCTTCTCTGCGCTGGCTTCGATGCGCATCAGCACGATCCGCTTGGCGGCCTGCGCTTCGTCGCGGAGGATTTCAAAGATGTCACGCTGCGCGTCATGGAGATCGCGGCGCGCCGCTGCGGGGGGCGCATCGTGTCGCTGCTCGAAGGCGGCTACAATCCGCTAGACCTCTCGCGCAGCGTCGCCGCGCATGTCGGCGCTTTGATGGAGGCGTGAGTCGGTCCGTGGCTTGTCATTCCCGACGCGCGCGAAGCGCGTGATCGGGAATCCAGAAAAAATCTTAGATTCGACTCGCGGTTCTGGATTCCCGGTCAGGTCTTCGACCTGCCGGGAATGACACGCCATGCGAACTGCTCAACCGCGTTTCGTATGGCTTCAGGAATCGCTTCGCTTTAAGCGAAGCGTCGGGAATGACATTCGGGTCAGCCGAGCCGCGCCGCAAGTTTGCTCCACAGCGCATTCTCGGCGTGGAAGACATAGTCTAGCCGCGCGCTCGCCGACTGGCTCATCGCGCATGGCGCGAAAAGCGTCACGAG
>CAZCJY010000046.1:0-1466 GCA_964498975.1 uncultured Methylocystis sp. | reverse complement strand
CATTGGCCGCGAGCGTCGCGCCGGTCGTGGTGATGTCGACGATGAGATCGGCGGAGCCGGCGGCGGGAGCGCCTTCCGTCGCGCCGGAGCTTTCGACGATGCGGTAGTCGGAGACGCCGTGGCGCGCGAAGAAGCGCCGCGTCGTATTCACATATTTCGTCGCGACGCGCAGACCGCGCCCGTGGCGCGCGCGAAAGCCGTCGGCGACATCGGCGAGATCGCTCATATGGCGCACGTCGATCCATGCCTGCGGAACGGCGACGACGACATTGGCGGCGCCGAAACCGAGCGGCGCGAGCAGTTCGACCTTGCTTTCCGCGTCGGCGATCTCTTCGCGCACCAAATCTTCGCCGGTAACGCCGAGATGCGCTTCGCCCAAGGCGAGTCGGCGCGTTATTTCGGACGCCGAGAGATAGGCGACCTCGGCGCCTTCGACGCCCGCCACCGCGCCGCGATAATCGCGCGCGCCGCGTCCTTGCGTCAGCTCCAAACCCGCGCGCCCGAAGAAGGCGGCGGCGTTCTCCTGAAGCCGGCCTTTCGAGGGCGAGGCGATGATGAGTTTCGAGGCGCTGGTCATTTGGCGCCTCCCACGTTTGGCGCAAGACGGTCGATCCAGATCGCCGCGCCGACCGCCGGAATGTCGGATTTGGCGCCGAGCGTTTTCAGCAGCCGGTCGTAACGTCCGCCGCCGATCACCGGCTCGCCCTCCTGCGCATGGCGCGCCTCGAAGACAAAGCCGGAGTAATAGTCGAGGTGACGCGCGAAGCTGGCTGAAAAGCGCATCTCGTCAAGCGCAAGGCCGCGCGCGGCGATGAATCCGGAGCGCGTGTCGAAGGCGTCGAGAACGCTCGCGAGATCGAGCCGCGCCTCGGCGGCGAGACGGCGCAGGGCGGTCGAGGCGGCGTCCGGCGCGCCTTCGATGGCGAAGAAAGCTTCGGCGAGCGAACGCTTTTCCTTCGAGACGCCGGCGCCTTCGGCGAGCGTCGCCTGATCGAGAAAACGCTCGGCGATCTCATTTGGGCTGCGCCCGCCCACCGCCGTAATGCCGGCGATCGAGAGCAAATCCTCGACGAGGCGGCGGGCGTCCGCCGGATCGACTTTCGTCAGCGCCGCGAGCACGCCCGACTGCCCGGCTCCGCCGTTGGCGCGCGGCGGCGTGAAAATGTCCGCGACCGATTGTCCGCGCGCATGGCCGGCGGCGAGGCGCCGGCGCCAGACCGGCGGCAGGTCGAGCCGGTCGAGAAAAGCGGCGACCAATCCCGCGTCGCCGACGCGCACTTTCAGGCCGGCGGCGCCTGCGGCCGTTGCGGCTTCCAGCGCGGCGGCAAGAATTTCGGCGTCGGTCGCCTCTCGGTCGTCGCGTCCAAAGCTTTCCAGCCCCGCCTGCAAAAATTCGCCGTCGCCCGCAGCGCCATGCTCCGGCGCGCGGAAGATCGAGCCGCCATAGGCGTAGGCCGCCGGGCGTC
>CAZCJY010000045.1:0-14229 GCA_964498975.1 uncultured Methylocystis sp. | reverse complement strand
AGATAAAAACACGATCTCCGCCGGCGTCTGCTCAAGGTCGATCGCCGCGCCGGCGTCGTCGAGACTATGAAGATCGCGGGGGAGGAGATGCATGGCGCGTCACGGCCGCGCCAGCAGCGCGATGACGGCGTCGCGGTCGAGGCCCTTTTCGCCGATGACGACAAGGCGGCTGGCGCGCATCTCATCGGGCTTCCATGCGCGGTCGAAATGATGCTCGATGCGGGCGCCGACGCCCTGCACGAGCAGACGCATCGGCTTGCCGACGACTTCGACGAAGCCTTTTATGCGCAGCACGTCATGGGCGCGCGTCGCTTCCGCGAGCTTGGCGACGAGTTCGACCGGATCGTCGATCGCCGGCACGGCGACGACAAAACTGTCGAAGTCGTCATGATCGTGGTCGGGCTCTGCGTCATGATGCGACGGACGGTTTGCGAGATCGTCTTCCGCCGCGGCCGAAAGTCCAAGCAAGACCAGCGGGTCGACGCGGCCGTGGCGACCGCGCACGACTTTCGCCGCTTCGCGCGCGCCCTGCGCAAGGCGCGCCGCGACATCGCGCTCTTCATCGGCGTCGAGCAAGTCGGTCTTGTTGAGGATGATGAGATCGGCGCAGGCGAGCTGATCTTCGAAAACCTCTTCCAGCGGATTGTCGTGCTCGATCGTTTGCGTCTCTTCGCGCTCCAGCGCGATCGCGTCGAGATCATCGGCGAAGCGGCCTTCCGCAACCGCCTTGCCGTCGATGACGGCGACGACCCCGTCGACGGTGAGCCTGGAGCGGATCGCCGGCCAGTCGAAGGCTTTGACGAGCGGCTTCGGCAATGCGAGTCCCGAGGTTTCGATGATGATGTGATCGGGACGCTTCTCATGTGCGAGCAACGCTTCGATCGCGGGAATGAAATCATCGGCGACGGTGCAGCAGAGGCAGCCATTGGCGAGTTCGACGATATTTTCTTCCGGGCAATTTTCGACGCCGCAGGCGCGCAGAATTTCGCCGTCGACGCCGACATCGCCGAATTCATTGATGATCAGCGCAAGACGGCGATCGCGGGCGTTTTCGAGCACGTGGCGGATCAGCGTGGTTTTGCCTGCGCCGAGAAAGCCGGTGACGATGGTCGCCGGAATTTTCGCTTGCGCGCTCATGCGGGTTCCTGATCGCGCGAGAAAAAACGCCAGACAAGGCCGACAAGCGCACCGGCAAGCGCCCAGCTGACTGCCTGCACGGCGAGCGACGAGGTGGCGAAACGCGCGGCGAGTTCCGCTGGGACGGCGCTGTCCGACGCCGCGGGCTGCGGCGCAAAAAACTGGGGCAGGGCGATGAGCGCGACGCCGATGATCTTGCCCACCGTCGAGTCGAGCCGCAGCAGCGCATAGAGTCCAGCGCCCGATGCGACTGCAGTCGCGACCCACCAAATCTGCCGCCCAGCGAGATCGGTCTCGGCCATGCCCGGAAGTTGCGGCGCGAGGCCAAGACTCGTCGCAAGGCCCGTCGCGGCGAAAGCGCCGGCGCCCCAGAGCGCGGCGCGTCGCGGCGCAATGGCGTCGCCGGAGGCGAGCATGGCGGCGAGCAGAATCAGCGCATAGCCGATCGAGACGGCGATGGTCGCGACGCTCGTCGCGGCGGTGCGCCGCAAGCCCTCGAAAGCAGGCGCGGCCTTGGCGGCGCCTTCATGCGCATGCTGCGCCGTCTCATAAACCTCGGCGGCGAGGATGAGCGGGGTCGTCGTGACATGTTGCAAGGCCGCGACCGCAAGCCCGGCGACGAGTCCGGCGATGAGGCCGGTCGACAAAACGCGCGCGATCACGCGTGCCGCAATTCTAATGGCAGGGGAAGGAGAGGGCGTGGCGCGTGTCATGCGCCGCGTCATGCACGTTCTCGGGATAGGCGAAGCCGGCGAGCCAGACGAAGCCTACGCCCAGGAACAGCGCGACGAAGGCGGCTCTCAGCGCTTCGACTTTCGAAGGCGCGAGAGCGGCGGATTTGGCGAATGATTTGGCGTTCATATCGGTCTCCCTGCCGTCCCACCGGCGGCGATGCGATGCGAGTGGCGATTTGAAAGATCGCCGCGACGGCAGGTCTCCTGGCTCCCGGGTCCCAGGTCCGCGCCGCCTTCCCAAGCGTATCGCTCAGTGGCGGATGGCGCGGACCTCGCCGGCTACAGTTGCGGGGGCAGCCGCGGATTTGTCTGTAAGGACTCGCCGCGTTCCCTCTTCGCCTCCTTGCGAAGGACCGTCGTGAATAGTCATATGCGCGCGTCATGCCGCCGTCAAACGGGTAAGGAGCGCGCGATGGCCGAAACTATTGAAGATCAAGACGCGCGCCGCCATCGCCTCAAGATGGAAAAGCGCAAGGCCGTTCAGGACGCCGAAGTCGCCGGCAAGACGATTACGCAGAAGGGCCTGCTGATGGTCCACACCGGCGCCGGCAAGGGCAAATCGACAGCCGCATTCGGCCTTGCGCTGCGCGCGCTCGGCCATGGCTGGAAGGTCGGCGTCGTGCAGTTCGGCAAAGGCGCCTGGCGCAGCGGCGAGCGCGACATGCTCGAAAAGCTCGGGGCGGTCTCGTGGCACACGCTTGGCGAGGGCTTCACCTGGGAGACGCAGGACCGCGCGCGAGACGAAGCGGCGGCGCGGCGCGCCTGGGAAAAGGCGCGCGAACTCATGGATGACCCCGATATCCGGCTGCTTGTGCTCGATGAATTGAATATTGCGCTGCGCTACGAGCACCTGCCGCTCGACGAGGTGTTGAGCGCGCTTAATGCGCGGCGCGGCGATCTCAATGTCATCGTGACGGGGCGCAACGCCAAGCCGGAGCTGATGGCTTGCGCTGATCTCGTGACCGAAATGACGCTCGTGAAGCATCATTTCGCCGCGGGCGTCAAAGCTCAGGAAGGCATTGAATTTTAGAGAAATCACGCAAAGGCGTGGGAAAAATTCCAGCACAAAAAAGGAGGCCGACGCCCGAATTTGTCGGAAGCGTCGGCTCCTTCGTTGATCCCTGGAACTACCGCGAGATCGAACCCTACAGGAAAAACCGGAGGCCGCAGCCCCCGGCGAGTCGTTTGCAGGGGTAGTTTTTACTGAATCATCTTGGAAGTGCGGCCCACGCCCTCGCCTTCCATGCCGTTGCGGTTGCCCGTGCCGTTCGTGCCTTCGGGCGAGATCCAGTCCGGAACCCACGTCAGAGCGACGATGACAAAAGCGACGAAGGCGGCGACCCAAAGCAGCATCTTGCCGACATCACCAGAGCTGTGAACGTTGACGGCCATTGCGTTTTCCCCCTGTTCTTGATTTTACGTGAATGCTTGCCGCATCGTGGTTAGCCTAGCTCGTTTTAGCGCGGATGGCAATGCGCTCCTTGCGCGCCTTTGTAGCGACTCAAAACTGACTATTTATTATGTAATATCAAAATATTGTTATGCGACAACACGTCGCAGTCTTGGTAAATTTGCGCCGCAAAAACATGGGGGGCTCGCGTCGCTTCGCGCCGGTTTTGGCGAGCGCTTCAGCCGCCGCGCGCCGCATTCCAAAACCGCTCGCTCCGCCGCGCTTTCCAAGCCCCCTTGCCGGCCTGCGGCGCTTCGCCTATAAGCGCCGCCATCCCACAGGCGAAGGTTATGCGGCGTCTGCCTTAAGACGTCGTTCCGGTGGCCGGCTTCCGGCCTCTTCACTTCCTTTCGCCGAGGCTCAACCGGAGAAAACGACAATGGCTCTTCCTGATTTCACCATGCGCGGCCTTCTCGAGGCCGGCGCGCATTTCGGCCACCAGTCGCACCGCTGGAACCCGAAAATGGCCCCCTTTATCTTCGGGGCCCGCAACAATATCCACATCATCGATCTCGCGCAGACCGTGCCGCTGCTGCATCAGGCGCTGAAGACGGTTTCCGACACGGTCGCCAAGGGCGGCCGCGTGCTTTTTGTGGGCACCAAGCGCCAGGCGCAGGAGCAGATCGCCGACGCCGCCAAGCGCAGCGCGCAATATTACATCAACTCCCGTTGGTTAGGGGGCACGCTCACCAATTGGAAGACGATTTCGGGCTCCATCAATCGCCTGCGCAAGCTCGACGAAATGCTCTCCGCCGGCGCGTCCGGCATCACCAAGAAAGAGCGTCTGCTGCTCACCCGCGAGCGCGACAAGCTCGAGAAGGCGCTCGGCGGCATCAAGGACATGGGCGGCACGCCGGACCTCATCTTCGTGATTGACACGAACAAGGAACAGCTTGCGATCAAGGAGGCGAACCGCCTCAAGATCCCGGTCGTCGCCGTGCTCGACACCAATTGCGATCCGGACGGCGTGACGCATCCGATCCCCGGCAATGACGACGCCGGCCGCGCCATCGCGCTTTACTGCGATCTCATCGCCAAGGCGGCGATCGACGGCATCTCGCGCGGCCAAGGCGCGATGGGCGTCGATATTGGCGCGGCGGAGACGCCGGAAGTCGAGCCGGCGGTCGAAGCGGGCCCGGTGATCCGCGAAGATTTGCGCACGGCCGAGGAGATCGCCGCCGGCGTGGATGTGGAGGCGCCTGGCGAGGCTTTCGAACTTCTGTCGGCGCCGCGTGGCGCGCCGGACGATCTCGCCAAGCTCCACGGCGTCGGTCCGCAGCTCATCAAGAAGCTCAACGACGCCGGCGTCTTTCATTATTGGCAGATCGCCGCGATGACCCCCGCCGATGTCGAAAAGCTCGACGCGGATTTGAAGCTCAACGGTCGCATCGCGCGTGACGGCTGGATCGATCAGGCGAAAGCGCTGCTCGCGGCCTGATCCAATCGTCACATTTCGAATTCAAACCGTCGGGCGTCGGCTCTCCGGCGCATGATCCCCGCAAAGTGCGAAGCGGTTTTGGGGATCATGCGCAGACGAGAGTCCGGCGCCGTCGCAATATCTCTCCGAGAAGGAATTTCCCCATGGCTACGATCACCGCCGCCCTTGTGAAGGAACTGCGCGAGAGCACCGGCGCCGGCATGATGGATTGCAAGTCGGCGCTCACCCAGACCGACGGCGATTTCGAAGCGGCGGTCGACTGGCTGCGCAAGAAAGGCCTCTCCAAGGCGGCCAAGAAAGCCGACCGCGTCGCCGCCGAGGGCCTCGTTGCGGCGCTGACGGGCGATAAGCAGGGCGTTGTCGTCGAACTGAATTCCGAAACGGACTTCGTCGCCCGCAACGCTGATTTCCAGACGCTGGTGAAGAACGTCGCCGAAGTCGCGCTAAAGAGCGGCAAGACCGACGTCGCGGAGCTTGGCGCGCAGGCCTATCCCGGCGGCGGCACGGTGGCGGAAGCCGTCACCAACGCCATTGCTTCGATCGGCGAAAATCTGACGCTGCGGCGCGCCGCTTCGCTTGCCGTGAGCGAAGGCGTCGTCGGCCGCTATGTGCATTCGCAGGTCGTCGACGGGCAGGGCAAGATCGCCGTGATCGTCGCGCTTGAATCAAAGGGCGACAAGGAAGTGCTCGCTGCGCTCGCGCGCCAGCTCGCGATGCATGTCGCCTCGGCCAATCCGCAGGCGCTCGACGCCTCCGGCCTCGATCCGGCGACGGTCGAGCGCGAGAAGAAACTGCTCGCCGAGAAGAACGCCGGCAAGCCCGAGAATGTGCTTCAAAAGATCGTCGAGTCGGGCTTGAAGACCTACGCCAAGGAGGTCTGCATGCTCGATCAGGTCTCGAACCATCCCGACCATAACGCCAAGACGGTCGCGCAGGCGGTGAAGGAGCTTGAGGGCAAGGCCGGCGCGCCGATCGCCATCAAGGGCTTCGTGCGCTACGCGCTTGGCGAAGGCATCGAGAGGCAGGCGAGCGACTTCGCCGCGGAAGTGGCCGCCGCCGCGAAGGCGTAACCCGCTCTTCATTCGATCGATATCGACCCGGGTTGCGAAAAGCGGCCCGGGTTTTTTGCGCGCGTTCGCATGATGCGCCGGGACCGTTCTGGACGGCGCTGCAACCGAGCGGCGGGCAGTTGCCTGACCATCTCACGCAGTTCGGCGGCGACACGCCCTTGGGGCGTCCAGGACAGCCGGCCGAGATCGCGCCGCTTTACGTGCTGTTGGCGTCGAACGAAGCGAGCTTTTGCGCCGGCCAGGTCTTCGGCGCAACGGGCGGCGAAGTCGGACCGTAGAAAAGCGCGTCAGCCCATGGGCGCGTTGACAGCGAAACGCGCCCAGATGACGGCGAGCGCCATGCAGCTTGTTGAGTAGAAGGCGAAGCGAAAGGGGAGGTAATTGAGGCCGATGTAATTTGCGGCGTGCAGGGTGCGCGCCGCGACGAACATCCAGGCGAGATCGACCTGCGCGCGGTCGGCCCATGGCGCCAGCATCATCAGGATGGCGATCACATAGAAGAGCGTGGGAAGCTGCATGAGGTTGTTGAAGGTTCGGGCCGGCCGCTCGATCCATTCCTCGGGCGGGTCGGATCGATAATCCTGGTAATACCGAACCGATGCGCGGCGCAGGAAGATTGCGACATTTCTCCAAAGCAGCATCAGCGACCATACGACTGCGGTGAGCGCGAACATCGCGATGACTGGTTTGACAAGTTCGCGGGGCGCGGCCGGGGCGCCGGCGCCTTGAAGCGCCGTCGCCGCCATCGCGACGCCGGCCGAGATGATGGCGATCACGACGACATATTCGCGGAGAGACGGTCGTTCGCGGAGAGAAAGGCGGGTCGGCGCAATCTGCGTCACGAAGTTCATGAGACGGTTCCTTTCAAGAAGCGACAAATGAGGATTGGTTTTAAATTGCAGTCTGATAGCCGCCGCGCCGGCGGTTAGCCCAAGATCGTTTGAAGCGAAACATGGCGCCGCGACGGCGGTTGGATCGCCTGTCAACATTTTAGCGGAATAATGGCGGCCGATGGCCGCTGGGTGTCGGTTAAATGTGGAACCCGTGACGGCGATCACTTGCCGGCGCCCCGCAGCGTCCGTATGAAGATCGCGCCCGTCTCAGCCGCCGAGATTCGTCCCATGTCCGACCCAACGTCGACACGAAGATTCAAGCGCGTGGTGGTCAAGCTCTCGGGGGAGGCCTTGCAGGGCGCGGCGCCGCATGGGCTGGACGCCGGAACGCTCGCACGCATCGCCGCCGACCTCGCGAAAGCCGCCGCGGCCGGGCATGAAATCGCCGTCGTCGTCGGCGGCGGCAATTTCTTTCGCGGCATCAAGGGCGCCGACAGCGGCATCGAGCGGGCGCGCGCCGATTCGATCGGCATGCTCGCCACCGTCATGAACGGGTTGGCGCTGGAGCAGGCGGTCGAGGGGCAGGGGCGCGCCGCGCGCTGTCTTTCCGCCGTGCCGATGCCGTCTGTCTGCGAATCCTTCTCGCGCCGCGCGGCGCTGCATCATCTCGCCAAGGGCCGCGTCGTCATCGCGGCGGGGGGCACCGGCAATCCCTTCTTCACCACGGACACGGGCGCCGTGCTGCGCGCGGCCGAACTTTCGGCGGACGCCGTGCTCAAGGCCACCCAGGTCGACGGCGTCTACACCGCCGATCCCAAGCGCGATCCGAGCGCGACGCGCTATGAGCGGCTCACCCATGACGAGGCCATCGCCAAAAATCTCGCTGTGATGGATACGGCGGCCTTCGCGCTGGCGCGCGAGAACAGGATTCCCATCATCGTCTTCTCCATCGCCGAGGCCGGCGCGATCGCGGCGGCGCTCGCCGGGACCTCCCGCGCGACGCTGGTCGCGCCGTAACCATAGCCTTTCGCGCGAAGCCTAAAAACGTGCCATAAGTGGCGGCGCGCGCCGTGGCGCCGTCCGGGGGCTCAATTGCGTTCGCTCGTCGGCGGCGAGCGAAGGCCGCCGCGCTGGCTCCGACGGAAAGCGACCACGCTTGCCGCGAAAGCGTAAAAGACACTTTTGCGACGCAGCGCGCGAAAGAATAAAAGCCAGCGCCTTTCCGCGATTCCACAGAGCGCGGCGAGGCGTTTGGACATTGAAGACAGGTTGAGCACATCATGACGGAAATTTTCGACCTTGCGGATTTGAAGCGCCGCATGCAGGGCGCGCTGGCGACGCTCAAGCACGAATTCGGCGGCCTTCGCACGGGCCGGGCCTCGACGAGCCTGCTCGAACCGGTTCACGTCGAGGCCTATGGGCAAAGCTCGCCGCTTAACCAAGTCGCGACGATCAGCGTGCCGGAGCCGCGGCTCATTTCGGTGCAGGTATGGGACAAGGCGCTCGTCATCGCCGTCGACAAGGCGATCCGCGAGGCCAATCTTGGCCTTCAGCCGACGGTGGAAGGGCAGATTTTGCGCATCCGCATGCCGGAACTGAACGAGCAGCGCCGCAAGGAGCTCGTCAAGGTCGCGCATAAATACGCCGAGGAGGCGCGCGTCGCCGTGCGTCACGTGCGCCGCGACGGCCTCGACATCCTCAAGAAATTGCTCAAGGATCACGCGATCCCTGAGGACGACGAAAAGCGCCACGAGAACGAGGTGCAGAAGGCGACCGACGAGATGGTGAAGGAGATCGACGCCGCTCTCGCCGCCAAGGAAAAAGAAATCATGCAGGTGTAGAGGCCGCGGCGTCGCGGGAGGCGGCCTTTGCTATTCTCGTTCTGTTATCCTCGACCGGCGACGATTCGGAACCCAAACATGGCGGGTAGCGACATTCTGGAGGCGGAGACGAACGCGCTGGGCATCGGCGCGACGCCCCGCCATGTCGCGCTGATCATGGACGGTAACGGGCGGTGGGCGGCGGCGCGCGGTCTGCCGCGTTTCGAGGGCCATCGTCGCGGCGTAGAAGCGCTGCGCCGCGCCGTCCGGGCGGCGATCAAACTGAACATCGGCTATCTCACCGTCTATTCTTTTTCGGCCGAAAACTGGTCGCGGCCGCGCGAGGAGGTCGAGAGCCTGCTCGGCCTGTTGCATCGCTTCATCCGCAATGATCTTGCCGAGCTGCACGCCAGCAATGTGCGGGTGCGCGTCATCGGCGCGCGCGCCGATCTCGCGCCCGACATTTCCGAACTGCTGCGCGAGGCGGAGCAGATGACGCAGGCTAACACGGGCCTTACGCTCGTCGTCGCCTTCAACTACGGCGCAAGGCAGGAGATCGCCGCGGCCGCGCGCGCCCTCGCGGAAATGGTCGCACAGGGGCGGCTCGCGCCGCAGGAGATCGACGCCGAAGCGATCGCGGCGCGGCTCGACACGGCCGACATTCCCGATCCAGATCTTATCATCCGCACGTCGGGCGAGCAGCGGCTGTCGAATTTCCTGCTGTGGCAGGCGGCCTACGCCGAATTCGTCTTCCTGCCGATCCTGTGGCCCGATTTCGACGAGGCCGCCTTCGCCGCCGCGATCGCCGAATATGCGCATCGCGACCGGCGTTTCGGCGGGGTTGAGGCGGCGGCGCGCAGCGCCAAGACCGCTTCATGAAGGCTGAAGGAAAAGATCCTTTCGTGAGCGCGCCTGTCGAGGGTCCCGCGGCGCCACCCAAAGCGCCGGCGGGCGGCTTCGCCGATCTCGGCCCGCGCGTCGCCTCGGCGGCGGCGCTCGTCGCCCTGGCGCTGGGCGCGCTCTATCTTGGCGGCGATGTTTTCGCGCTGTTCTGGCTCGCCGCCGCCTTCGCGGTGAACTGGGAGTGGCAGGGCCTTATCGGCGGGGAGCGCCGAATCGCGCGGGTCGCTGCGGGCGGCGCCGCGGTCGCGGCGGCGGCAGCCTTCGGGCGCAACGCCATGCCGGGCATGGCGGCGCTCGACATCGCGCTGTTCGCGCTTGTCGTCGCGGCCCTCGCCGGGTCGGAGCGCCGTCTTTGGGCGGGCGCTGGAGTCATTTATGCGGGCGCGCTCGCTTTTTCGGTTTGCCTGCTGCGCGAGTCGCTCGATTTCGGAACGCTCGCCATCGCCTTCCTCTTCGCGGTCGTGTGGGGCACCGACATTTTCGCTTATTTCGGCGGCAGGCTGATCGGCGGCCCGAAATTATGGCCGCGCGTTTCCGCCGGCAAAACGTGGTCTGGGACGGTCACGGGCGTCGTTTCCGGCGCGGCGCTTGGCCTCGCCACGGCCTATTTGGGCGGCGGACCGCAACTCGCCGGTTGGCGGACTTTTCTCGTCGGCCTTCTCGCCGCCGCCGTCTCGCAGGCCGGCGATCTGTTTGAATCCTCGGTCAAGCGCAGGTTCGGCGTGAAGGATTCGAGCCATCTCATTCCCGGCCATGGCGGCGCCATGGACCGGCTCGACGGCTTCATCTTCGCCAGCGTCTTCGCGGCGGCGCTGGGGCTCATGCGCGGCGACCCGTCGGTAGCCGCCGGCCTCTTCTTCTGGTAGGCGAAGCCGATGGTTTTAGGAAATGGACATTCTCACGCCCAAACCCGCCCGCCGCGCCGCATCGTCCTGCTCGGGGCCACAGGCTCCATCGGCCGCTCGACCGTCGCTCTTCTAGAGCGCGATCCCGAAGGCTTTTCTGTTTCCGCCGTCGCCGGCGGCCGCGACGTCGAGGCGTTGGCGCGCGTCGCCCGCCTCGTAAAGGCTGAATTCGCGGCGATCCGCGACGAGAGCGCCTATGGCGCCCTCAAGGAGGCGCTGGCCGGCACCAATACGCAGGTCGCCGCGGGGCGGGAGGCGGTGATCGAGGCCGCGCTGCGCGAGGCCGATCTCGTCGTCTCCGCGATCGTCGGCGCGGCCGGCGTCGAACCCACGCATGCGGCGCTTGCGGCGGGCCGCGACGTGGCGCTCGCCAATAAGGAATGTCTGGTCTGCGCCGGCGTCCCCTTCATGCGCACGGCGCAGGAGGCCGGCGTGCGCCTGCTGCCCATGGACAGCGAGCACAACGCCATTTTTCAGGCGCTCGGCGGCGAGGATCCCGCCCGCATCGAGCGCATGATCATCACCGCCTCCGGCGGGCCGTTCCGCACCTGGAGCAAGGAGCGCATCGCGCAGGCGAGCGTCGAGGAAGCGTTAAACCATCCCAATTGGGCGATGGGGCCGAAGATCACCGTCGACTCGGCCGGTATGATGAACAAGGGGCTGGAGCTCATCGAGGCGCAGCATCTCTTTGGCGTGCCGGCGGAAAAGCTCGAGGTCGTCGTGCATCCCCAATCGATCGTCCACGGCCTCGTCGCCTTTGCCGATGGTTCGGTGACGGCCGGGATGGCCGCCCCGGACATGCGCACCCCGATCGCTCATTGCCTGGGCTATCCCGACCGGCTGACGACGCCGACGCCGCGCCTGGATCTGGCGAAAATCGCCACGCTGACATTTGAAGCGCCTGATTTTGAACGCTTTCCGGCATTGAAACTGGCGCTTGAGGCGCTTCGCGCGGGCGGCGGCCTGCCGACGGTCCTCAACGCCGCAAATGAGATCGCCGTCGAGGCTTTCCTCGACCGCCGCATTTCCTTCGACGGCATATGCCGCCATGTCGCCGACGCTTGCGAGGCCGCCCTGCGCGACGGAACGGCCAACGAGCCTTCCAGCATTGAGGATGCGCTGGCCGTTGACCATATTGTCAGAGAAAGGTCACGGACGGTCTTGGCCGGACGCGCGCCTTCGGGCATGTTAACGCTTCAGTAACCAAAGTCTTGCGCTGCGCTGGCAAGGCTGTGCGCATCCTTGAGCGTTCGGAGCGAAGAATTTGCTGGACCTCTTAATGAGTTTCGCGATCTACGTCGTGCCCTTCGTGATCGTGTTGACGCTTGTCGTCTTCGTTCACGAATTCGGGCATTTCATCGTGGCGCGCTGGTGCGGCGTGCAGGTCGACGCCTTCTCGATCGGCTTCGGCCCCGAGCTGTGGTCGCGCATCGACAAGCGCGGCACGCGCTGGCGCATCGCCGCCATTCCGCTCGGCGGCTATGTCAAATTCCACGGCGACGCCAATGGCGCGAGCGCGCCGGATCCCGATGCGATCGACGCAATGCCGGACGCCGAGCGCGCCGTTACTTTCGCCGCCCAGGATGTCTGGAAGCGCGCGGCGATCGTCTTTGCCGGCCCCTTCGCCAATTTCGTTCTCGCCATCGCGATTTTCACCATTCTGTTCGGCGCCTACGGCCGTATGGTGATCGCGCCGCGCATCGGCGCGCTTGACGAGGGCGGCGCTGGTCAGGCGGCGGGCTTCCAGCAAGGTGATTTGGTGGTCAGCATCGATGGCGTCGCAATCGACGCTTTCTCGAAAATGCAGGAGATCGTGGCGGGCTCCGCCGACCGCAAGCTGGTCTTCGTCGTGCGCCGCGCCGGTCAGGATGTGACCCTCACCGCGGTTCCCGCTTGGCGCGAGGTGGACAGCGCAATCGGCAAGGTGCGCATCGGCAAGCTCGGGTTGAAGGCGAGCATGGCCCCCGGCGACGTGCGCCAGGAGCATTTCGGGCCGGTGGAGGCGTTCGGACAGGCGGTGGGCGAGACGTGGTCCGTCGTCTACCGCACGGGCAAATATGTGGGCGGCCTGATCTCTGGCCGAGAAAGCGCCGATCAGCTTTCCGGGCCGATCGGGGTTGCGCAGGCGTCGGGGCAGATGGCCAAGGCGGCGTCGAAAGTCGGCATGGCGCCTTTCCTCAGTCTGATTGCGATTCTCTCCGTGTCGATCGGCCTGCTCAATCTCATGCCGGTCCCTCTGCTCGACGGCGGCCACCTGCTGTTCTTCGCGATCGAGGCGGCGCGCGGCCGCGCGCTCAACGAGCGGGCGCAGGAATACGCCTTTCGCGTCGGCCTCGCCATGGTGTGCGCGCTGATGGTTTTCTCGACATACAACGACATCGCCCGCCTCGTTCACAAGCTGACGGGCGCCGGCTCTTAGGACGAGACGCGATCGGCGGCGCGCTGGCGAATCGCGGCCGCCGAAGCGCGCGATTCTCGACGCAATTTCGACATGATCACGGCGGCGGCGGCCGCCCTTAACGATGCGCTGACCATGAATCGTGGCTTTAACGTCACGCCTTCGACAAATTGGCAAATCAACATTTATTCTGGATTTGCAGGGTCGGTTAAACCTTGTAGAAGGAATCGCCGGATTCCGGAGAGGCGCGTTTCGCCAACGCGCTTGAATGATGTTCGCGCCGCGCCCTGGGCGGCGATGTTGCGACGAGGACCAACATTACATGCACTCCATCAGCGGCATTTGGAAATCTTCGTCGTTCCTGATTGCGGTTTTCGCCGCCGTGTTGGCCTTTTCCGTTCCGGCCCTCGCCGCGCCGGACGTTAATCGCGTCGCCTTCGAGGGCAACAGCAAGGTCAAGACCGAGCAACTGCAGTCCGAAGTGCGCACGCGCGCCCGGACGCCATTCAATCCGCAACTCGCCGAGGCGGACGTCGCCCGCCTCTCCGAAATCTATCGCCGTTCCGGCCGCGCCGCGGCGAAGGTCTCCTACCGCACGGTGGAGCTGCCAAATGGCCGCGTCGATGTCGTCTTCAGCATCGTGGAAGGTGACAAAACCGGCGTGAAAGAGATCAGATTCATCGGCAACGAGGTCTATTCCACGCGTCGTCTCGTTGGCATGATGGAGACGACGGAGATGAACTTCCTGTCGTTCCTCAAGACGAGCGACGTATATGATCCCGACCGCATCGCGTCGGATCTCGAACTCGTCCGCCGCTTCTATCTCAAGAACGGCTACGCCGATTTCCGCGTCATCAGCTCGGACGCGCAATTCGATCCGACGCAGGCCGGCTACATCATCACCATCGTCGTTCATGAAGGCCCGCAGTATCGCGTGTCTTCGGTCGGCGTCGAATCGCATCTGCCGGACGTGGACGGCGCCGCGCTCAACGACGCGCTGCGCATTTCGCCCGGCGACGTCTATAACGGCGACGCGGTCGAGAAGACCGTGGAGGCGTTGACGCGCGAAATCGCGCGGAGAGGCTATGCTTTCACGCAGGCGCGCCCGCGCGGCGAGCGAAACCCGGCCGATCAGACGGTGGCGATCCGCTTCCTGCTCGAAGAGGGTCCGCGCGTCTATATCGAGCGCATCAATATTCGCGGCAACACACGCACGCGCGACTATGTCATTCGCCGCGAATTCGATATCGGCGAGGGCGACGCCTATAATCGCGTGCTGATCGACCGCGCCGAGCGCCGGCTCAATGGCCTCGGCTACTTCAAGAAGGTCAAGATCACGAACGAGCCGGGCTCATCGCCCGACCGCGTGGTGCTCAACGTCGACGTGGAAGATCAGCCGACCGGCAACTTCGGCGTCTCTGGCGGCTATTCGACCAATCAGGGCTTCATCGCCGAAGTGTCGGTGTCGGAAAGCAACTTCATGGGGCGCGGCCAGGCCGTGCGTCTGTCGGTGCAGGCCGGCCAGATCGCGCGCGGCGTGA
>CAZCJY010000044.1:12964-14289 GCA_964498975.1 uncultured Methylocystis sp. | reverse complement strand
GAAGAATTGACGTCGTATCGTAGACCGTCTGATCGATAAATCCCTTCCTGGCATGCGGCGAAACGATGATCGTCGGCACACGCGCGCCCGGTCCGAAGCGATCTCCCTTCGGCGGCGCGACATGATCCCAATAGCCGCCGTTTTCGTCGGCGGTGACGATGATCAGCATGTCCGCCCAATTCGGACTTTTGCGCAGACGATCGACAATCTCGCCAATATGCGCGTCGCTTTCCAGAAACTTCGAATATTGAGGATGGCTGTTCACGCGGCCGATCGGCTTATAAAAACTCACCTGCGGGAGCGTTCCTTCATCGGCCGCCTTGAGAAAATCGGCCAAATCCTTGAGATGTTCGTCACGCGCCTTCCCGCCCGGCGCGTAAGCCGCGAAATAGACGAAGGGCTGATGGTGCGTCTGGAAGGACTCGGGCTTCGCATAGGGCCGCAAGCGGCCGGCGACGACATCGTTCCAGCCGCCGGCGTACCAAGCCCATGATACGCCTTTCTCATCGAGCTTCTCGCCGATCGTCGGCGCGGTTTGCGCCGGAAGAACTTCTCCTTCGGGCCGCGTCTCCATCGGCGCGATCGGCGCATGCGGCAGGAATTTCCCATAGACATAGCCGTCCGGCGTCACCTTGCCGCTGCGAAGCCATTTCGGCGGACCGATCATCACACTGGGAGGCGACGCTGCTTCACGCAGCAGCCGGCCACTATCATCGAGCATGGCGACCATCGTTTGCGGCGCGTCCGGATAGCGCGGCGCGCAAGCGCAGATGAGAAAGAAATGATTGAGCATCGAGCCGCCAAATGCGGCGTGAAAGAAATGGTCCGCGAGCGCAAACTCCTTCGCCAGCTGCCATTGCCGAAGATTGCGGCCTTCGAAATATCCCATCACCAAGCCGCCGGCGTTGGAGGCTTCGACGAAGCGATCCATCTTGCCGTCGTTAATCTGCTCCTGCTGTTGATAGAAATCATGCGTCGGGTCGATCGGCTCCGGCTCGCCGGCCAGAATGTCGTCGAGCGGAAATGGCGCATTAGGCGGTTGCGCCGGGCTGCCCGGCAATTTCGAAGGCATCGGCAGATAGGGCAAGGGCCCGCCATCTACGTCGACCTGCTGGAGCTTCGCGGAAGGCGACATCAGGCCCTCAGCCCCCGGAAACATGCCGAACACATGATCGAAACTGCGGTTCTCGGTGTAAATGACGACGATATGGCCGATCCGCGCGAAGGGATTGGGTTGCTCTTCGGCCTTTGCCGACGCGCAAATCGCGGCTGCAGACGCGAGCGAAAAAAAGAAAAAGCGGGCGACGGCGGTCATGAAGCAATCC
>CAZCJY010000044.1:0-12954 GCA_964498975.1 uncultured Methylocystis sp. | reverse complement strand
CTTCGATAAAAATCTCTCGCGCGGTTCGTGCCGCGCGAGAGATTTTTATCGAAGCGCGAACCAGATTTTGTGACAATTCGCGACTGCGGGCGGCCAATATGCGCCGTCTTGCCCTTACTGCGGACGCGGCGTGTCCTTGGACCGCGCCGGCAGCATCGGATAGGCCACCTTTGGCTGTTCGCCGTTCAGCGTTTCAAGGAAAGCGACGATCGCCTTAATGTCGTCATTCGACAGTTTTTCGCCGAGTTGATCCTTCGCCATAACGTCCACAGCCTCTTCAAGCGTCCAAACGGCGCCGGTGTGGAAGTAAGGCGCGCGCAACGCGACGTTGCGCAGCGGCGCCGAGCGGAACACGAAGTCGTCAGCCGAGTCGTTCGTCACCTTGGCGCGGCCCTTGTCGGCGACCGGCAGAATTTCGACGCTCGGCTTCTGAGCGACGCCGAAGGGGAAATAGCCGTTGCCGCCGAGATTCACGCCACCGTGACAGCCGGCGCAACCCCTGTCGAGAAAGAGACGCACCCCCTTTTTCTCGACGTCGTTGAGTGCGTTGAGGTCGCCTTTGAGGAATTTGTCGAAGCGCGCATTCGGCGTCGTCAGAGTCGCCTCGAAAGCCTCGATGGCTTTGGCCATATTGTCGAAGCTCACGGGACTGGTATCCGAGGGGAAGGCCGCCTTGAACTCCGCCACATAGGCCGGGATGCTGTTCAACGTCTTCTCGACCTGCGCAGGCGTGTTGTTCATTTCAACGTCCGCCTGCACCGGGCCTTTCGCCTGCGCCTTCAGATCGACGGCGCGGCCATCCCAAAATTGCGCGACATTGAACACGGCGTTGAGCACGGTTGGCGCGCGGCGCGGCCCTTTCGCCCAACCGTGGCCGATCGAGGTCGGGCCGGCGTCGACGCCGCCCGTTCCGAGATTGTGACAGCTGTTGCAGCTGATGATCTGGCTCTTGGAAAGCCGCGGCTCGAAAAACAGCTTGCGGCCGAGTTCGACCTTGGCCGGCGTGATCTCATTGTTCTTGACGACCGCCGAAACGGTCGCGGCGTCGATCGGCTTGAAGACGGCGTTGGCGTCGGCGCGCAGATCTTCCGCCATCGCCATGATCGGCGTCGACAGAGTCGCCACGAGCGCGGCGATCCATTTGCGATACATTCTCTACTCCCTTGAATTATCGAAGCGGCCGGACGACCTCCTTTCGCAGCGCGAAGGGGGCCGAGTTTGGGGCGTTCAGCTATCACAGTCGCTCCCGCCGAGGAAGGGTCGCTAGGCGCGGCGGCCACACCTATATAGATAGAAATCAGTCCAATGTAACTTGATCGTGACCGTTCCGGCCTTTTTATCGCGGGACGATGTAATGCGACGATCATGCGCTGATCGCTGCAATTTTATTGCAATAACTAATGCAGCGCACAATTAATACTCCGCGCGCGTCGATCGTTGCTAATAAATTCTTTCCGCACGGCCTCGTCGTCATAGCGACGACTTGCTCTACCGCTAAAAGCAGAGCAAACTTAGAATGAAAACAAAAGACGGCGGCAAGCCGAACAAAGTCGGAGGGAGCCCATGGCCGCGCGCATGACCATTGTCCGGAATTATGTGGAGACGACGCTTGCCGCATTCTCGGCTGTGGCGTTGCTCGCGGCAGGGGGCTTAGCCTTCGCCGAACCTCTCGGGCTGCCGAAACTGCCTGTTCCCGCCGACAATCCACAGTCGCCTGAAAAGATCGCGCTCGGCGACAAGCTGTTTCACGACGCGCGTTTTTCGATCGACGGCACGGTGAGCTGCTCCACCTGCCACAATGACAAGAAGGCCTTTACGGACAGCCCGCTGCGCGTCTCCGAAGGCCACCATAAGCTCACGGGCACGCGCAATGCGCCAACCATCATCAACGCGGCCTATTTCACATCGCAATTCTGGGACGGACGCTCGCCTTCGCTCGAAGACCAGTCTCAGCATCCGATGGTCAATCCCGTCGAAATGGGTCTGCCCGACCATGAGCCGGTGCTCAAAATCGTGCGCGAAGATCCCGCCTATGTCGACGCCTTCAAGAAGGCTTTCGGCAAGAGCGGCAAAGACGTGACGATGGAGGAGGTCAAGAAGGCGATCGCGAGCTTCGAGCGCACGGTCATCTCAGGCGATTCGCCATTCGACAAATGGTATTTCGGAAGCGACCGCAACGCCATCAGCGACCAGGCGAAGCGCGGCTTTGACGTCTTCGTCAACCAAGGCCGCTGCATCTCCTGCCATGTCGTCGAGCAGACGCAGGCGCTGTTCACCGACAACCGATTCCACAATATCGGCGTGGGCATCAACAAGATTCAAGCCGACGTGCCGCGACTCGCCGCCGAGTTCCTCAAGGCCAAGGCGGCCGGCGCATCGGTCGACAAGACGGTCCTGGCCGATTCGAAAGTCTCCGATCTCGGCCGTTTCGCCGTGACGAATTCCTTTGACGAGATCGGCGCCTTCAAGACATCGACGCTGCGCAACATAGCGATGACCGCGCCCTATATGCACGATGGTTCGCTCAAGACGCTGAAGGACGTGGTGAAACACTACAATGAGGGCGGCAGGAGCCCGGGCGATCCGACGCCGGTCAATCCCTATCTTTCGGGCGGCATCCGGCCGCTGAACCTCACGGATCAGCAGATCGACGATCTCGTCGCCTTCATGGAGACGCTAACGAGCCCGGCTTTCGTGACCGCGCAGACGAAGTAGGCGTCCGCGCGACGCGCAACTCAAACAAGCGGCGCCGCTTCGAACGACGCGCCAAGCCGCAGGGGAGGATACCGCGATGACCAAATTGATCACACGGCGAAGCGTGATCGCCGCCGGCGCGACCGCCGGAACCCTGACCACGCTGCCGATCTCGATGGTGCGGCTCGCCTTCGGCGGAACGCGCGACGATTTCAGCTTCACCTATATTTCGGATTCGCACATCCAGCAGATCAAGGGCGCGAACTTCGTGCGCAACTGGGACATGGGCCTCAAGCGCGCGGTCGCCGAAGCCAATCTCATCACGCCCGAGGCCGACTTCGTGATGTTCGGCGGCGACCTCGCGCAGCTCGGCAAGAAGGAGGAACTCGATCACGGCGGAGAAATGCTGTCGCGTCTCAATGGCAAGCTCCGCTGCGTCATGGGCGAGCATGATTATTATCTCGACCTCGGCGAATATTGGACGAAGCTCTATGGGCCGCATTGGTACAGCTTCGACCATAAGGGCGTGCATTTCGTCGTGCTGAACTCGATTTTGACGACCGACGAATGGACGTTCCATCGCTGGCCGTCGGCCGAGCAGCGCATGTTGGAAATGGCCGGCCTCGACAATCCGAACGGCTCGCCCTTCATGGTCGGCGACAAGCAGCGCGCCTGGCTGAAGGACGATCTCGACAAGGTCTCCAAGGACACGCCGCTGATCGTCTTCTCGCATTCGCCGCTGCAGAAGATTTACAAGGGCTGGAATTTCTGGACCGACGACGCGGAGCAGGTGCAGGCGCTGCTGCAGCCTTTCAAGACTGTCAACGTCATCTACGGCCATGTGCATCAGATTCAGTACAATCAGATCGGCAACATCTCCTTCAATGCGGTGATGGCGACCGCCTGGCCCTGGCCCTATCCGGACACTTACGCCCAGGCGGGCGCGCATGTTCCCGTTCTCACTGTGCCGATGAACCGCGCCGATCCATTCTTCGAACGCGACGCGACCGGTTGGCAAATGATCGACGTGAACTCCGGCCGCGTCACCGCGCGCTATCAGCTGTGGGACAATCAGGAGCGCATCGTCGGCTTCGACCCCAGACTCGGCAAGCCGGTCGACAAGTCGTACCAAGAGGCGAGCATCCGCAGGGCGCCGCAGACTCATTATTGATGCAAGGAGAAATATAATGCGCCGCTATATGATTGCGCTCGCGCTAGGCGCGCTGCTGATCTCCCCTGTCGCGCTCGCCGACGAATTCACCAAGGCCGACGTCGACCGCTGGCAGGGCGAATTCGAATCCGTGGTCAAGAAGGGCCGGGAACAATGGACGAGCGGCGCGCTGGGAACCAATGGCGTCGCCTGCGCCCAATGCCACCCCAACGCCGCCAACACCCATCCGGAGACCTATCCGAAGTTCCAAAAGCAGCTCGGCAAGGTGGCCCAGCTGTTCGAGATGGTGAACTGGTGCATCAAGAATCCGCTGCAGGGGACGCCGCTCGCGGCGGACGACCCCAAGATGACGGCGATCCTTTCGTATATCCACCAGGAGCGGCGCGGCGTGCCGCTTGCGGCGGGCAAGCATTGACGCCCAAATAACGGGCGGCGGGGAACGATCCCGCCGGTCGCACGTTTGCCTAGGCCCCTTTATTCCTGGGGCGGCTGTGTTGCGCCCGAAATGAGATTTTCACGATGGTTCAAGAACTAATCGATCGCATCTACGAATGCTCCTTCGCGCCCGACATGTGGCCCGAGGTGCTCGACGAACTTTCCCATCTCGCCGAGGCGCAAGGCGGCGTGCTCTTCGCCGCCAGAGAGCGCGTCTCCCGCTGGACCGCATCGCCGGCGATTTGCGAACATGTCGAGAATTTCATGCGCGGCGACTGGATCAGCAACTGCACGCGCGGCGGCAGGCTGTTCAGCCGGCGCCATCCCGGCTTCCTCACCGACGACGACGTCTATACCGCGGAAGAGCTCGAGCGCGACCCCAACTATTGCGAGTTCCTGCGGCCGCGGGGGCTCGGCTTCAGCGCGGCGACGGCCATCGCCTTGCCGACGGGCGACACGGGCATCATCTGCCTGGAGCGCGCGCATAACCGCGGGCCTGTCGAACCGTCGATCATCCGCCAACTCGACGAGCTGCGGCCGCATCTGGCCCGCGCCGCCTTTCTCGCGACGCGCTTGCAGCTCGAACGCGCGCGGGTCGCCGGCGAGACTTTCGCGCTCATTGGACTGCCGGCGCTCGTGCTCGACGACTATGGCCGGGTGATTTCCGCCAATGACCCCAGCAACGCGCTCGGCAAATATGTCCGCTGGCGGGCGCATGACCGCGTGTCCCTGCTCGATTCGGCGGCGGACGCGCTGATGCGCCAGGCGATGGAGGCGCTCGACGACGATCTGGTCGGAGCGCCGCGGTCCTTCGCGGTGCGCTCCAACGAAGACGATGGGCCGATGATCGCCAATCTCGTCCCCATTCGCGGCGCGGCGCGCGATATTTTCGTCAGATGCGCGGCGGTCCTGGTGATGACGCCGGTGGGCACGCCCCAGGCGCCGGCGATCGAACTGGTGCAGTCCTTATACGATCTGACGCCGGCGGAAGCGCGCGTCGCGCGCGGCCTCGTGGCCGGCAAGACGCTCGAGGAAATCGCCAACGACCAGTCCGTCTCGCGCAATACGGTGCGCACGCATCTTCGCGGTGTGATGGAGAAGACCGGCTGCAATCGCCAAGCGGAAGTCGTCGCTCTGCTCGGCGGCTTGTCGCCGCTTGGTCCACCCCCAAGCGAATAACGTCGACATTTCAAAAAATAACAGGCCGGCCTCATCCATTTGGACGATGCCCGTCTGTTACTTTGGTCATAACTTTTAATCGAACGTCGAGGGGGCGGACGAAATTACTGCGGACGTCTCATTAACTCGGGGTTCAAAGACTATGCGCTCAATTTTTCAGACTGCCTTTTGAGCGAATTTTTGAGCAGCACTTTCTCCTCTAAATTTGGGGGGTCTTCGCGGGGCCCTCTCCTTCTCCCAAACGCCGAATGGCCTAATTCGCGCTCTCGCGAGATGGCGCCATGCCGACGACAGCCGCTGCCGCCCCGAATTGCGGCGAGTCGCCTAACGCACGCTCGCTGCAAAAGATTTTGCAATTATCATCAGTTCGGATGATGTGTCGCGGTGACTTTCGTCATAGCCTTTTACATGAACGACGAGGGGCGGACGAAATTTAGACGAACGCATCTACTCTCGTTGTTTAAAGTATTAGACGCTAACATTTCAAATTGTATCTGACGATCAGGGACTATTCTCTTCCAGCACCTTTCTCCCATGTCTTGAGGGCCGTTGCGCGGCCCTCTCTTTTTGCCCTGTGCGTCATACGCCTGTGGGATAGTTCGGGCTCTCGCGGGTGATCGCCACGTCATGCACATGACTCTCGCGCAGGCCCGCGTTGGTGATGCGCACAAACTGCGCTCGCTCTTGAAATTCCTTGATGGTCGCTGCGCCGACATAGCCCATGGCGGACCGCAAGCCGCCCGCGAGCTGATAGAGAATCGGCGCGATCGGGCCGCGATAAGGCACCTGCCCTTCGATGCCTTCGGGGACGAGCTTGAGCTGATCCTTTACGTCGCCCTGGAAATAACGCGTAGCCGAGCCGGCGCTCATCGCGCCGACCGAGCCCATCCCGCGATAGGCCTTGAAAGACCGGCCTTGGTAAAGAAAGACCTCGCCGGGCGACTCTTCGGCGCCGGCCAAAAGCGAGCCGATCATCACCACATCCGCGCCAGCGGCGATCGCCTTGGCGAGATCGCCGGAATATTTCACCCCCCCGTCGCCGATTACCGGCACGTCGGCTTTGCGCGCCTCCCCCGCCGCCTCCATGATCGCGGTGAGTTGCGGCACGCCGACGCCGGCGACGATGCGGGTCGTGCAGATCGAGCCGGGTCCAATGCCGACCTTGATGGCGTCGGCGCCGGCGCCGATCAGCGCCTTGGCCGCCTCGGCGGTGGCGATATTGCCCGCGATGATCGAAACCTTATTGGAAGCCTTCTTGACCCGCGCGACCTGGTCGATCACCGCCTGCGAATGGCCATGCGCCGTATCGATGACGACGCAGTCGACGCCGGCGTCGATGAGCTGCAGCGTGCGCTCGAAGCCATGATCGCCGACCGTCGAGGCGGCGGCGACGCGCAGCCGCCCCTCGGCGTCCTTGCAGGCGTATGGATGCAGCGTCGCCTTTTCGATGTCCTTCACGGTGACGAGGCCGACGCATCGATAGTCCTCGTCGACGACGAGCAGCTTCTCGATGCGATGCTCATGGAGCAGGCGCTGAGCCTCCTCCTGCCCCACACCCTCGCGCACGGTGACGAGCTTCTTCGTCATCAGCTCGGCGATGGGCTGGCTGCGGTCCTGGGCGAAGCGCACGTCGCGATTGGTGAGAATGCCGACGAGCTTGCCCTTGGCGCCGTCGCCGGCGCGCTCCACCACCGGAATGCCGGATATGCCGTGGCCCGCCATCAAGGCGAGCGCGTCGGCGAGCGTTTCGTCGGGGAAAATGGTGATCGGATCGATCACCATCCCGCTTTCGTAGCGCTTGACCTTGCGCACTTCGGCGGCCTGGGCGGCGGGAGAGAAATTCTGGTGGATGACGCCAATGCCGCCGGCCTGCGCCATGGCGATGGCGAGCCGCGCCTCGGTGACGGTGTCCATCGCGGCGGAGATTATTGGCAGGTTTAGCGCGATCTCGCGCGTCAGCCGCGTCGTGACATCGACGCTGGAAGGCATCACCCGCGAATGGCCGGGCCGCAGCAGCACGTCGTCGAAAGTCAGCGCTTCGGTCAACGTGGCGGGCGATAAGGCCATGAGAGCCAACTCCTTTGCGGGAGCCGAAATCTGGCTGCCGCGGAATGCGAGGCGACGGCTTGCGCCGACTGGGGTTGGCGCGTGCTCATAGCATTAAACATGGCAAAGGCAAATGACAGGCGCTGGGCCTCGTCCCCAACAAGCCGGGGATTTATCAAGAGCGGCGCTCAAGCCGCCGCGCCGGCGCGCTCCGTGTCGAACTGCAATTTCGCCAGCCGCGCATAAAGCCCGCCCGCCGCGGTGAGGCTGGCGTGCGTGCCCTGCTCCACGATGCGGCCTTCGTCGAGCACGACGATGCGGTCGGCCTCGAGCACCGTCGCCAGCCGATGGGCGATGACGAGGCTCGTGCGCCCCTGCATCACGTCGTGCAACGCCGCCTGCACCAGCGCCTCGTTTTCGGCGTCGAGCGCCGACGTCGCCTCGTCGAGCAGCAGCACGGGCGCATCGGCGAGTATGGCTCGGGCGATGGCGAGGCGCTGACGCTGCCCGCCCGATAGCGTCACGCCGCGTTCGCCGAGCAGCGTGTCGTAGCCCATCGGCAGCGCCATGATGAAGTCATGCGCCTGCGCCCGCTTCGCCGCCGCGACGATCTCCTCATGTGAGGCGTCTTCGCGCCCATAGGCGATGTTTTCGGCGACGCTCAGGCCGAAGATCACCGGGTCCTGCGGCGCGAGCGCGATGGCCGCGCGCAGCGCCAACGGATCGAGTTGGCGTATATCGACGCCGTCGAGCGCGATCGAACCGGCGTCAACGTCATAGAAGCGAAGGAGCAGCGCGAAGAGCGTCGACTTGCCTGCGCCCGAGGGCCCGACAAGCGCAACGCGCTCGCCCGGCTCCACGACTAGCGACAAATCCTGCAAGGCAAGCTTCCTTGGCGCCGTGGGATAGGCGAAGCGCACATGATCAAAGGCGATGCGGCCGCGCCAGCGCGTGGGCGGCGGCGTCGGCCGCGCCGGGGCGACGATGCGCGGCTTCACCGCCAGAATCTCGGCGATGCGCCCGGCGGCGCCGGCGGCCGCCGAGATTTCGCTCCAGGTTTGCGTCAGTTCGCCGAGCGAACTTGCGCCCAGCACGGCGTAGAGCACGAATTGCGACAGAACGCCCGAGGTCATCCGGCCCGCTAGGACATCCTGCGCGCCGAGCCAGAGAACGCCCACGACGCTGGTGAAAACCACAAGGATGGCCCCAGCGGTCACGAAAGCGCGCATCTGCGTCGCGGACTGCGCCGCGTCATAAGCGCTTTCGACCGCGCGCTTGAAACGCGCCACGGTCGAGGCTTGCGCGCCATTGGCCTGCATCGCGCGCACCGCCGAGAGATTTTCGCCGGCATAGGCGGAAGCCTGCGCCAGCGTATCCTGAGCGTGGCGCGAGCGGCGGCGCACGGCGCGGCCCGAGGCGATGAGCGGCAGCACGATGATCGGGATCGCCGCCAGCGCAAGGCCGGCGAGCTTGGGGCTCGTCGCGACCATCATCACGATCGCGCCGAAGAACATGAAGAGGTTGCGCAACGCCACCGAGGCGGAGGAGCCGAAAGCGGATTTCAATTGCGTCGTATCCGCCGTGAGCCGCGACAGAAGCTCGCCGGTTTTCGCCGTGTCGTAGAAGGCGGCGTCCAGAGAGGCGAGATGCTTGAAGAGATCGGCGCGCAAATCAGCGACGACGCGCTCGCCAACCGTCATCACGAAATAGAAACGCGTCGCGGAGGCGACCGCGAGCGTCGCGGCGACCGCGATCATCGCGCCAAAATAGGCGTTCACGGCGCCGGCGCTTTCGGTCGAGAAGCCGTGGTCGATCATGCCGCGAACCGCGAGCGGCAGCGTGAGCGTCGCCCCCGCCGCGACAAGCAGCGCGACGAAAGCGAAAGCGATCGTGCGTTTGTATCGCAAGGCGTATGGCAGCAGGGGCCGCAAGGGAGAGAGCGTGGCGCTCAAACCGCGATCCGATTTGCGAGCGTTGAGTTCGACGGCGCGCAGGTCAGCGTTTTGATTTGTCATGGGCAGCGGGTATAGCGCCCGCCCTCGATGAAAACGAATGGATGCGCGATGCGCGCTCTCGCGGGCAGGCGCGGAATTTGTGCGAGAGGAAATATTTTCTTCCCCTTTCGTCGAACAAAATTCGCCTTCCCGCGCTATTCCTCATACATTCAAATCCTTATATCCGCGACATCCTGTCGCAGCCAGAATTGACAGCGGCCAAACTTGTGCTAACCTCCACCTGCGTCGAAATGACGCGCCCCGAGGGGCGACGAGAATGCGCCGGCGATAAAGACAAGGCGCAACTCAGGGAACGATTTAAGAGGAGTGAAGAGAGATGGCTGACAAAGAACTCGAAATCACGACGAACACCTATGTCTTCGCTGGCATCGGCGCCGTTATCATTGGCGGCCTCGCCTCCGTAGCGCTCGGCGGTCTTCAGAACACGATCGCCGCGGCCGTCGTCGGCGGTCTTGCGGGCGGCTGCCTCGGCCTCTTCTTTTAATAGCGCATCATTGCGGCGCGGAAGGTCCAAGCCGGACCTTCCGCCCCGACGCCCAGCCAACAGTCGCGGAAAGCGGTTGTTGGCTTTGTTGTTTTAAGGGACGCCTATAGAGAAGCCGTCGTGGCGCCGGCCGGCCAAATTTCCCGGGCGCGCTCACGCAGCACATATTTGCGGATCTTGCCGGTGGAGGTCTTTGGCAGTTCGCAGAACACGACATGGCGCGGGCATTTGAAATGCGCCAGATGCTGACGCGTCCATCCTATCAGCTCTTCCGCAGTCGCTTCTTCGCCGTCCTTCAACTCGACGAAGGCGCAAGGCGTCTCGCCCCATTTGTCGTCCGGCGCGGCGACGACCGCCGCCGCCCGCACCTTCGGGTGTTTGAACAGCGCATCCTCGACCTCGATCGAGGAGATATTTTCGCCGCCGGAGATGATGATGTCCTTTGAGCGGTCTTTCAGCTGAATGTAACCGTCGGGGTGACGCACGCCGAGATCGCCGGAATGAAACCAGCCGCCGTGAAAGGCCCTTTCGGAAGCGGCCTGGTTCTTGAGATAGCCTTTCATGACGACATTGCCGCGAAACATCACTTCGCCCATCGTCGCGCCGTCGCGCGGAACCGGCTGCATCGTGTTGGGGTCGATCACGTCGAGGTCTTCGAGAACGAGGTAACGCACGCCCTGTCGCGCCTTCATCTGCGCCTGCGCCGCGACTTCGAGCGCATCCCAGTCGTCTTGCCATTCATTGACGGCGGCGGGGCCGTAAGTCTCGGTCAGACCATAAAGATGCGTGACCTCGAAGCCCGCCGCCTTCATTCCCGCGAGCACTGCCTGCGGCGGCGGCGCGGCGGCGGTGAAGAACCGCGCGGTCTTTTTGAGCGGCTTTTTTTCGGCTTCCGTCGCATTGAGCAGCGTCGACATCACGATGGGCGCGCCGCACATATGCGTGACCTCATGCTCGGACATCAACTCGTACATATGCCCGGCGCGCACCTGCCGCAGACAGACATGCATGCCGGCGTTCACCGAAATCGACCAGGGAAAGCACCAGCCGTTGCAATGGAACATCGGCAGCGTCCATAGATAGACGGGGTGGCGGCCCATGTCGCCGGTGAGCACATTGCCGAGCGCGGTGAGATAGGCGCCGCGATGGTGGTAGACGACGCCTTTAGGATCGCCGGTAGTGCCGGAGGTGTAATTCAGGGAGATCGCGTCCCATTCGTCCTGCGGCGGCGACCATTCATAGTCGGCGTCGCCTGAGAGCAGGAAGTCTTCGTAGTCGATGGAGCCGAGCCGCTCGCCCGGCCCCTCATATTCCGGATCGCTATAGTCGATGAGGAGCGGCTTCGCCTTGGCGAACGCCAGCGCCTCGCGGATCACGTTCGAAAATTCGCGATCGACGATGAGCGCCCGCGTCTCGGCGTGATCGAGCGTGAAGGCGAGGATCGCCGCGTCGAGGCGCGTGTTCAGCGTATTGAGGACAGCGCCCGTCATCGGGACCCCGTAGTGGCATTCGAGCATCGCCGGCGTATTGGCGAGCATGACGGAAACCGTCTCGCCGCGGCCCACTCCCGCCTTGATCAGCGCACTGGCGAGGCGCCGGCTGCGCGCGTAAAAATCGCGGTAATTGCGCCGCAACTCGCCGTGAACGATCGCGACGCGCTCCGGAAACACGGCCGCCGCGCGCGCGAGAAAAGTGATCGGGGTCAGCGGCTGGAAATTCGCGGGGTTGCGATCGAGGTCGCGATCATAGGGAGAGTCGGTCATCGCGAAGCGCTCCAACAGGCGAATAGCGGGCGAGGCGCGCTTTGCGATTCGCAACTCGCTCTTCGCCTTGCAAATTACTCGCCGAAATCGACGTCCTTGAGCCGCCCGAATACGCGGTCGGCGTCGAAATTATCTTCCTCGTCCGGCGGCGGCGCCGGCTTGGCTTTGCCGAAGACGTCCTCCGTCGTCGAGGGTTCGGCGCGCGGGCTCGTCGTGACGCTCGCCGGCACGAGCGTCTGACCGTGATCCTCGACAGCCGGCGGCTTGTCCTTGGCGGCGCGATTGACTTCGAAATCCAGGTCGATCTGCGAGCACAGGCCAAGCGTCACCGGGTCCATCGGCGCCAGCGCCGCTGAATTCCAATGCGTGCGCTCGCGGATCGCCTTGAGCGTCGTCTTGGTCGTGCCGACGAGGCGCATGATCTGCGCGTCCTTCAACTCGGGGTGATTGCGCACCAGCCAAAGGATCGCGTTGGGACGATCCTGTCGACGCGACAAAGGCGTATAGCGCGGACCGCGCGCCTTCTTGACCTCCGGAACAACCACCTTCGAGACCGACAGCTGGAGGCGATAGGCCGAATCCTTCTCCCCCTTCTCGATTTCCTCGCGCGTGAGCTGGCCCGAGGTGATCGGGTCATGGCCGCGAATGCCAGCCGCCACCTCGCCGTCGGCGATGCCCTTCACCTCGAGCGGATGCAATTTGCAGAAATCGGCGATCTGATCGAAAGTCAGCGAGGTGTTCTCGACGAGCCAAACGGCCGTCGCCTTCGGCATCAACGGGGCGTCGCTCATCGAAAATTCTCCTTAGATGTCGGGCATGGCGGGAACGTCGGCGCCGCGCCGCCCGGCGCTAGCGACCCACAGAACGACCGTCCATGTTGGGATGCCGCCTATATAAGCCGCATCCGCCTAAAGCGCAATCAATCCGCGCGATGAGCCAAGCCGCAGCTGATACGGGCCTCGTGGCGCGCATGGGTAGGAGCGGGCGCGCGCAGCCGCGCCGTCACCCCTGCTCCCGCGCATGCGCCGGACGCAGTCCGCGAAGATGCGCCGGCAGCAATTCCCCGAGCGTCTCGCCTATCTTTGCGCCATAGCGGTGGAACAGCAGGCCAAAGACGATGAGCAGCACGCCGATCCCCGACAGCGCGAAGGGAAAGAGGGTCGAATC